>NZ_NHPF01000039.1:0-14852 GCF_002252925.1 Halorubrum sp. Ea8 | reverse complement strand
GGTAGCCGACCGCGACGGCGACGAGGAGCCCGAGGTCGCCGAGGCCGAACTCCCACAGCCGGACGCCGTCGACCATCGCGCGCTGGAGCATCGCGCTCCCGTGCGCCAGCGGGAGGAAGCGGGTCCACGGCGCGTCGAGGACCGGCGCCGAGATGAGCGCGACGAAGCCGAACTGCAGCAGGTTCAGCCAGTTGCCGATCCGCTTGTACAGCACCGTCACGCCGCCGGCCGCGAAGCCGAGCCCGAGCACCGAGGTGATCGCGAGCCCCGCGACGGGGACGACGGTGAGCGGATCGAGGCTGAGTCGGGTCCCGGTGAGCAGCAGCATGACGGCGAGGATCACCGCGCTCGTGAGGAACGTGCGGATCACCTTCGCGACCCCCTTTAAAAGTGCGACCGGAGCGAAGCCGAACGGCGTGGTGATGTGCCGCTCTAAGGTCCCCCACTGGACCTCGCTACCGATGTCGCTCGACACCGACGAGTAGGCGCCGACCGACAGCGTCCACAGGAAGTAGCCGACGATGATCCCCGACAGCGAGTCCGTCAGCGCCTGCCCGGCCAGCAGCCGTCCGCCGTAGAAGAGGACGCCGAAGAAGAACAGCGCGACGACGATCCCGCCGATCGCGTTCGCCGGGTACCGGACGAAGATCAGGTACTCGCGGTAGAGGACGGCCCGCGCGAGGTGGTAGTGGGTGGCCGGACGCGGCTCCTCGACGGGTCCGGAGTCGGGCGACGCGGGAGCGACCTCGTCCCCGCTCACGGCGACCGCCCCCGCGAGTCGGCGGTCGCGGAAACGACCTCGTCGGCGTCGCCCCCGCCGGCGTCCATTCCGGTGAGGTCGACGAACACGTCCTCCAGCTCGGGACGGACGGTCCCGATGTCCTCCACCGTGACCCCCGCCTCGCGGAGCGCGTCCATGAGGTCGTAGAGGGCGTCGCCAGCGACGGTGACCTCGACGGCCGTCGACCCCGGTCCGTCGCGGGCGACCGCGCCGAGCCCCGTCTCGACTCCCCGCACGTCGAACCGCTCTCGGAGGGTCGCGACGACCGCGTCGTCGATGTCGGCGCTGACGACGCGGACGGCGTCGCGGTCGGTCCCGGAGAGGAGCGCCCCGACGGCGTCGTCGGCGACGATCCGCCCGTTCGCCATCATCACGACGCGGTCGCAGACGTCCTCGATGACGCCCATGTCGTGGCTGCTGAGGACGATGGTGAGCCCCTCCTCGCGCGCGAGCCGACGGAGCTCCCGGCGGAGCGTCCGGGAGCTCTCGACGTCGAGCCCAAGCGTCGGCTCGTCGAGGAAGACGAGCTCCGCGCCGCCCGCGAGCACGCTCGCCAGCGACACCTTCTGTTTCATCCCCCGGGAGAGGTCCCGGACCGGGGTATCGGCCTTCTCCGTGAGTTCGAGCCGGTCGAGCAGCCTGTCGTGCCGGGCCCGCACCGAGTCCGGGTCGACGCCGGCGATCGTCGCGAAGTACCGCAGGTTCTCCCGGACGGTGAGCCGCCAGTAGTCGTTGCGCGCGCCCTCCAGCATCGCGTCGACGTCGGCGTACGCCGCCCGACGGCCGTCGCCCACGTCCGTGCCGAACACCCGGACCGAGCCGGCGTCGGGGAGGACGATCCCGAGCGCGCACTTGATCAGGGTCGTCTTGCCGGCCCCGTTCGGACCGAGGAGGCCGACGATCGAGCCGCGTTCGACGGTCAGGCTGACGTCGTCGACCGCGAGCACCGACTCCGTGCCGCCGCCGAACCGCTTCGAGACGCCCTCGATCGCGAGCGCCGGCGGAGAGGGATCCGCCGAGTCGTCGGGGCGGGAACCGTCGCGCTCGCGGGGGGTATCGCGTTCGCTCGCCGCGCTGCGTGCCATGAGATCGGTACGTGCCGAGCGCGGATATATCCGCGTCCGGCGGCTACCGCGGAACGCGATGGACCTCGACCGATTCGCCGCCGACGCGCCGGCCGACGACGCCCCCGGCGACGCGCGGGTCTGCGTCGTCGCGACGCGACCCGACACGTTCGAGCGCTGCCGCGAGAGCTTTTACCCCGCGCCGCGGTCGTACGACCGCACCCGCGCCGACTTCGATTACATGGCCTTTTACCGGACCGCACCGGTGTCGGCGGTCACCCATTACGCCCGCGTCGTCGACCGGGCAGAGCAGACCCGCGGCGAGCCCGGCCCGATGGACGACGAGGACTGGGCGGCGCTGATCGATCCCTTCTCCGAGGAGCGGGTCGTCGTCGTCTTCGCGTTCGACGAACTCGTCCCGCTCGATTCGCCGGTCGAGAACGACGGGAACGGGGTCCGGGGCGCGTGGTACTGCACGGTCGACGACCTCCGCGAGGCGGCGACGCTGTCCGGGCTCCGCGACCGGGCCGAGAGCTGAATCGGGCGGTCGAGATCGCGGGTGCTGTTCGATTCTCTATGACTGAGCGGTCCGAGAGGCGACGCTGAATACAGAGCGCGTATCTTGCATACTCTGTTTCTCGTGGACGTATACGGCAACTCTCCGTTGATACTACAGACCCCGATTTTCGTTGCAAACTTAGTACGGCGAGTTACTGTTTATTCTTTATGAACACGCATCCGAACGTCCTCGGAAGGCTGTAACGTCAACTCCATGTTTATCTCTGGCCGAGGTGAACTCAACAGCTCGAATTCCACATTTCGGGCAAGCATCGGGATGATATGTTTCAACTCCATCATCGCGAAGTGCATCCCGATACACTGGTGGGGACCTCCGCCAAACGGGAAGTACGCAAAGTCCGGCCGTTTGTCACTCCGAGCATCGGTGAACCGCTCGGGCCGGAACTGCTCGGGCGCGTCAAACCATCGATCGTCCTTGTGGACAGTGAACTGTGGCAGTAGCAGTTTCGTTCCCTCGGGGATGTGATAGCCTCCAAGCGTTGTCTCCTCAACAGCCTCGCGGAACAGCATCCCCGCTGGCGGATAGAGCCGCATCGCCTCCTTGGCGACGTGCTCGGTAACGGTGAGGTCGGGGAGGTCTGCCGCTGTCGGCGGGCCGTCAAGCACAGTCGTGGCTTCCTGCGATAATCGGTCCCGTTCGTCGGGATGGGTCGCCAGCAACAACCACGTAAACGTCAGCGCCATCGCCGTCGTCTCGTGACCAGCGATGAGGAACGTGATCAAGTGGTCGTGAATTTCCGCATCGGTCATCGTATACTCGTGGTCGTCCTCTTTTTCCAGCATCATCGTCAGGAAATCGTCGTACTGGCCGGGGTTCGCTCTCCGCTCTTTAATGAGCGTATCGACCGTTTCATCGAACGCATCCATGGCTTGCTCGTACCGTCGGTTCCTGTGGGTCGGTACCCACGACGGCAAGAGCAGTTCGACGGCACTGAGGCCACTCATATCGGCCATGGCCTGTAGCTCGTCGGCGGCCTCGGTGATCACTTGCCGGTGCTCGCCGAGGTCGAACTCGAACAGCGAATTCGTGAGTATCGACAGCGTCAGCTCTGAGAATTCCTCGTTGACGACGATTTCTTCGCCGTCGTCCCACTCTTCGATCAGCTGTTCCGTGGCGGCAACCATGGACGAACTGAACCCTCGCAACCGATTCAACCCGAACATCGGCTGGAGGAAATGGCGCTGTCGTTTCCATTCCTCACCACGCGTGAATGTGAGACCTCGCGGTGCGATTTCGTAGTCAAGGAGTTCTTTCAGCTCGTCGAAATTCCACCGTTCGTATGTGCCTTGTCCCAGTAATACCTCGCCGATGTACTCGGGATGGAAGACGGCGACGGCGTCGATACGCGGAAATTCACAGTGGACGACGTCACCGTACTTAGCAAGCTCGTCGAAAAAATCCATTGGCTGCTGGACGTACTGATGGGTGTTTCCCAGCACCGGGATCCCGTCCGGGCCCGGCGGAAGCCTGTCGATCTCACCGTCCGAACCTGAGCCGGTGTCTCCACCCGTCATATGTGAGCGTATATGAATGATTGCTAATAGCCGTTTTCCCGGTAGGGCGTGTCATAGAAATATCCACACATCGTCTGTGTTACTGATTTACGGGCGAATCTGGTGATCAGTAAGTACTCTCTTTCGACAGGCTATTCGGGAAGCAGCGGCAGAGGATAGACCGGCTGTTTGTATTGACATCCTCTCCGCCCTGAAGGGCGAAGATTCCCACGGCACCGTACCGCTGGGTTGGGGTGTTTACGGTTTGTAGCTGTCCCGGTGACGGCTACTGGCTGTGTCAATCAGCCGTTACTCCTATCCCGACTTGGGATTCAGAGGTACTTCTTACTGCATCCCGATATTGTCCGATTAGGTGGGCGGTAGACCGCCTCGGCTACCTAGTAGTATGACAATCACTCAGTTAAACCACCCGACCAGAAGTTCCTGGTTACCGTAGAGAACTGTCGGATTCATCCCCGCGCTGAAACGCGAGGCTTTCTCCTTGATTCTACGTAAATACACCCTCTGTATTCGGTAACCGGTATCGATCAGTCGCTGAGGATTGCGACGGATCCAGGTCGCCGGGCCGCGGTCGGCGTCACCCTCCGTTGGCGCGCACCGAAGGCGTCGTCGCGTCGACGCGGGCGACACGGTCCCGCTCGCCGGACGACGCCGACGCGTGCTCGGGATGCAGACACGCGAACAGCGCCTCCAACGAGTCGACCAATCGGTGGCTCGGGCGGTTGAACAGCGCGTTGCCGTCGGCCGCGTAGGCTCGGTCGTCGGCGACGGCGGCGAGGTCGCGCCACCCCGGTCGGTCGGCGAGGTCCGCGATCGCGTCGACGGCGCGGTCGCGCTCGAACCCACAGGGGGCGACGACGAGCGCCTCGGGGTCGTACGCGCGGACGTCGTCCCACGCCGCCGGCTCGGAGGCGCCGTCTGGCTGGAACGACGGGTCGCCGCCGGCGATTTCGACCATGTCGCGGACCCAGTGACCGGCCCGGATCGGCGGGTCGGTCCAGTCGAGCACCGCGGTCCGGGGACGGCCCACGTCGGCGACCGCGCGCTCGGCCCGCTCCCGGACGCGGTCGACGCGCTCGCGGCAGTCGGTGCGGAGCGCGTTCGCGGCCGCTTCCGCGCCGACCGCCGCGCCGAGGCGCGTCACGTCGTCGAGGACGTCGCCGAACGAGTGGGGGTCGAGCGTCAGCACCTCGGGCGCGGGGTCGAGCGAGGCCACGGCCGCGTGAACCGCCCCCGCGTCGACGGCGCAGACGTCGCAGGTCGCCTGGGTGACGACGAGGTCCGGCTCCAGCGCGGCGAGGCGGTCGACGTCGAGGTCGTAGACGGCGCCGTCGACCGACCGCATCTGGGCGTCGATGTCGGCGGCCGAGCGGTCGTCGTGGTCGACGACGGTGCTCGTGAGCGTCGGCAGGTCACGGGCCGCGGGCGGGTGGTCGCAGCTGTGCGAGACGCCGATCGGCTCGACGCCGAGCGCGAACAGCGTCTCGGTGGCGGAGGGGAGTAGCGTGGCGACGCGCATGTCAACCGATGGGCGGGCGGAGCGAAAAGCGCTCCGGCGGACTCACCCGTCCGGGAGCCGCGCCGCGGCCGCATCGGCGTAGGCGGCCGCGAGGTCGCCGTCCGGGAGCGCCGCGCGCGCCGCCCGGCAGCCGTGCCGGAGCCGGTCGCGGCGGTCGCCTAGCGGGAGCTTGTTCGCGGCGACGGTCTCAGCCGTATCGAGGAGCGCGACCGCAGTCTCGGTGTCGCCGGTCTTGGCGGCCCACCCGGCGCGGTCGAGGAGCTGCGTGAGAGCCGCGCGGACGTCGTGAGGCATCCCGTCGGCCACGCCCGCCGCGTCGTCCGCGTCGGTGTCATCGGTCATGCGGTCACCCCCCGCCGAGCGTCGCGAGCGCGAACTCGGTGCTGCTCCCGAGCGGGTCGGTCGCGGTCTTCGTCTCCACGTCGATGAACCCGGCCTCGCGGAGCTGCGCGAGGGTGCGGTCGCGTCCGGGCGCAGAGAAGAACATGCGGCCGCCCATCCAGCCGCGGCGCACCGTTTCGAACCGCCCGCCCGGGAGGGTCATGAGGAGCCGTCCGCCCGGGCGGAGGGCGCGGGCGAACTCCGCGTACACGTCTGGGTGGCGGTCGCGCTCGACGTGAAACACCGCGTGGTACGCCGTGATCGCGTCGAAGCTATCGGCCGCGAAGGGAAGCGCGGACATCTCGCCGTGAACGAGTCGGGCCTCGGGAACGGTCTCGGCCGCGAGGTCGAGCCCGCGCCGGGAGACGTCGAGCCCCACGCTGCCGGGCGGGAGGTTCGCGAGCGTCCGAGCGCCGTCGCCGCAGCCGACGTCGAGGACGTCGGGGGCGGCCGAAAGCCCGGCGAGCAGGTCGTCGATCAGCGCCGCGTCGGAGCCGTCCGGGTCGCGTCGGTCGGCGTACGTCGCCGCCACGTCGTCCCACGCTCGCCGCACCTCGCTACGGTCCATACCCGTCGTTACCGCGCGAGCAACATGACTCCTCGGGCGGCCTGTCGCGGAGGGAGAGACGGCAGCGGTGTTCGGATTGATAGATCGCCAATCATAAAGAAATTGGTCCCGGGTGTATTTGCGACACGTGACCGGGGTAAACCGGGAGATGACGACGGCAGAGAAAGTTACATTTTATAATTAATGAACGTGATGTCCTTCGCGTCGTATGTGGATGATAACCTGTGACATGAGTCGTCGACGGAATCGAGTACACGAGATCAACGGCGGGGAAGCGTCATGACGACGGGGATCGACGTCGCGGTGGCCGCGATACCGCTTCTCCTCGCGGGGATCCTGCTGGTCGGGTTCCTCTGGCCGGCGACGCGCGCGATGCCGATCGCGTGGGTCGCGGCGCTCGCGGTCGGCTACTTCGCGTGGAACATGCCGGTGAACTGGCTGGCGGCGGCGTCGGCCGTCGGCGTCATAACCGCGATCACGATCCTCTGGATCGTCTTCGGTGCGCTCGTCCTCCTGTATACCCTGATGGAGGCGGGCGCGTTCGACCGGATCAATCGGGGGTTCGCAACGGTCAGCGACGACCGACGCGTGCAGATCGTCCTGATCGCCTTCTTCATGGCGACGTTCATCGAGGGCGCCGCCGGATTCGGGACGCCGGCCGCGGTCGTCGCGCCGCTTCTGTTGGGACTCGGCTTCCCGGCGCTCGCGGCGGTCGTCGCCGGGATCATCGGACACATCATCGCCGTCACGTACGGCGCGGTGGGGACGCCGATCATCGTCGGCATCCAGAACCCGATGGAGAACGTCGAGTTCACCCGCACCGCGATCGAGGAGGGCGGGATGACGGTCCAAGAGTTCTCGGTCGAGGTGGCCGCGTGGGCGGCGACGTATCACGCCTTGGTCGGGTTCATGATGCCGCTGTTCGCGGTCGGGATGGTCGTCTACTTCTTCGGTGACCCGGACGACCGCTCGCTGGCGCCGGCGTGGGAGGTCGCGCCGCTGTGTCTGTTCGCGGGGATCTCCTTCGCGGTCCCGTACTGGATCTCGGCGTGGTTCCTCACGGCCGAGTTCCCGGCGCTCATCGGGTCGATGGTCGGTGGCACGATCGTTTTGAGCGTGCTGCGGGCGGGGTACTTCCTGCCCGACGACGAGTGGGAGTTCCCCGAGCGCGAGAGGTGGGCCGACCACTGGGTCGGAACAATCGAGCCGGGCCAGTCAAACGGCAGCAACGGCGGCTCGCCCGAGGCCGAGGCGGCCGACCTGAGCGGCGGCGAGGACATGTCGCTGCTGAAGGCGTGGTCGCCGTACGTCGCGCTGGTGATCCTGCTGGTCATCACTCGTGCGGTCGATCCGATCTCAAACTTCATCGGCAGCGACCTCTTCGTCATCGGCTTCAGTGACCTCTTCGGTACGACGCTCGGCGGAAGCTTCGCGTGGATGAGCGTGCCCGGTTTCTGGCTGATCGTGAGCGCCGTGCTCGCCATCCCGATCTTCGGGATGTCTGGTCAGGAAGTCAGTGACGCGTGGAAGGAAGCCGGCCGGAAGATCGTCTCGCCGTTCATCGCGCTGGTGTTCGTCATCGCGATGGTGCAGGTGATGCTCCAGTCCGGCGCGCACCCGGGTGCGCCCGAGGTCGGCAGCATGATCGTCCTGCTCGCGCAGACGACCGCCGACACGCTCGGCCCCGCCTACCCCGCCTTCGCGTCGCTCATCGGCGCGCTCGGCGCGGCGATGGCCGGGTCGAACACCGTCTCGAACATCACGTTCGGCGCGTTCCAGTTCGAGGCGGCGACGCAGCTCGGACTGCCGCGGACGATCATCGTCGGCGCGCAGGCCGTCGGGGGCGCCATCGGGAACCTCGTCGCGATCCACAACCTCGTCGCCGCCCTGGCGACGGTCGGCCTCCTCGGACAGGAGGGGCGGGTGATGCGGCTGAACCTGATCCCGCTGCTGTACTACGCGACTGGCGTCGGCCTGCTGTGTCTGCTGTTCAGCTACGTGCTGTTCTCCGGTATCTTCTGAACGCGGGAACGGTACTGCGGTTCGGCTATTTTTATATCCGATCGGCGATCTGAGAGGACCGCTTCCGAAGCCCCGGCCGCTCGCTTATAATTGGTTGACTGTAGAGCGACGGTGAATACCTCCAAAGCCCCAGCCGCTCGGCTATACGTCGTTGTCCGCAATGACACGGTGAATACCTCCAAAGCCCCAGCCGCGAGGGCTCGCGCGCCTTGCTGTGCTCCTCGCTCGCTATCGCTCGCTGCGGTGCTTGCTGCGGCGTGCTTCGCCCTTCCGGGAGACTCCGTCTCCCGTCTTTCCGCTCGCTTTGCTCGCGGAAATCGCGGCTGCCCCTTTGAGTCCCGCCCTACACAGCACCGCACCGCCGGAAGACGGTCGCCTCGCTTCGCTCGGCGCTGCGCCTTCCGTGCTCCCGCTCGCGTTGCTCGCGGGAACGCAGCCTCACGCCACCCCAGCCTCGTCGATGGGCCTTCGCTTCGCTTCGGCCCATCGACTCCCTCGCGCGCACCTCGCGCCCCGCGGGCGCTCGGCGGCGCGCGCCGGCCGCAACCGTCGCTTATAATTGATCGTCGCCGTCGCTCACGTCTTTTTGAGTACCGCATCGTCGACGCCGATCCGGTCCTCCCGCTTCCGGTGCCGCTCGTCACCCGCTCTGAACTTCCTGCGCGAGCGGCAGCGAAAGCCTGTGCCCGAGAGCGGCGTCGCGAGACCTCGTCGACCGCGACGCCGGCTCAGTCGTCGGCGGGCGACGGGGTCGTCGCCCCGGTAGCGCCTGCCTCGGCGACGGCGTCGGGCGCTGGCCCGGTCACCGCGTCGGCGACCTTCTCGATCGGGTGCGGCGGGTTCTCGGCGTCGGCGTCGCGGTCGCCGAGCTGGGACCGACAGGAGGCGCCCGGCGCGGTCACCGTCTCGCCGTCGCTCTCGTCGACCTGGTCGAAGAGGATCCGGCCGATCGCCTTCGAGATGTCGTAGTGTTCGGCCTCGTAGCCGAACGAGCCCGCCATCCCGCAACAGGAGGAGTCGAGCGGGTCCACGTCGTAGCCGGCCCGGCGGAGCACGCCGACCGCGTGGTGGTCCTTGTTCGTCGCCTTCTGGTTGCAGTGGCCGTGGTAGGTGAGCGACTCGGCGGGCGCGTCGAACGCCAGCCGCTCGTCGACCCGGGCGGCGTCGAGGTACTCCAAGACGCCGTAGGCGGCCGCGGAGACGGTCTCGACGTCATCGTCGTCGAGGAGGTCGAGGTACTCGTCCTGGAACATCACGGCGTCCGAGGGCTCGACGAAGACGACCGACTGCCCGTCGCGGACGCGGGGCGCGAGCCGCTCGACGTTGGTCTCGGCGCGCTCGCGGGCCTCGTCGAGGAAGCCCGTCGAGAACGCCGCGCGGCCCGACGGCGCGAGGTCGCCCGGCACCTCCACGCGGACGCCCGCCGCCTCCAGCACCGCGACGGCGGCCTTGCCGGCGGCCGGGTAGCTGTAGTTGGTGTAGGTGTCGGGGAAGAGGACGACCGTGTCGACCGCCTCCCCGGGGGCGACCGTCGACCCGCCGCGGGAGTCGAACCACGCCTCGAAGCTGGTCGACCGGAACGTCGGCAGCTCCCGGTCCGGGGCGATCCCCGCGACCGCATCCATCACCTTGCGAGCGCCCGGAATCTTCGACGCCGCGTTCGAGACCGGCGCGAGCGTGCTCCCGAGCGCCGAGAAGCGGTCGATGTCGCGGAAGATCCGCTCTCGGAGGCCCGCCCCCTCCTCCTCGTGGTGCTCGTGTTTTACCTCGGCCTTGAGCTTCGCGAGGTCGACCCCCGTGGGACAGTCGCTCTTACACCCCTTACAGCCGACGCAGAGCCCGAGCACCTCCTCTTGGAACCGGTCGGAGTGGATCTCCTCCTCGTCGAGCTCGCCGCTGATCGCGGCTCGGAGCATGTTCGCGCGGCCGCGGGTCGACTGGATCTCCTCCTCGGAGGCGCGGTAGGTCGGACACATCACGCCGGAGTCGGTCTCCCGGCAGGTACCGCAGCCGTTACACAGCTCGACGAGGTGCGAGAAGCCGCCCTCGTCGGAGAAGTCCAGATCGGTCTGCGGCTCGATCGACTGGTACTCCGGCCCGTACCGGAGGTTCTCCCGCATGTCCGTGTCGGCCGCGGTGTCGGGGTAGCCGCGCTCGGCGGCGGTGTCGCCGTCGACGTAGACGACCTTCCCGGGGTTCATCCGCCACTCGGGGTCGAACGTCGACTTGAGCTCCTGGAACGCCGACCAGAGCGACTCGCCGTACATCTTCGGGTTGAACTCGGTGCGCGCGAGCCCGTCGCCGTGCTCGCCCGAGAAGGCGCCGTGATGCTCTAAGACGAGGTCGGTGACGTCCTCGGAGATGGAATGCATCTTCTCGACGCCCTCCTCCTCCTTCAGCGAGAGGATGGGCCGGATGTGGAGGGTGCCGCTCCCGGCGTGCGCGAAGTACGCCGCCGAGGTGTCGTGATCGGTGAGGACGTCCTCGAACTGGCCGACGTACTCCGCGAGCTCCTCGGGCGGCACCGTCGCGTCCTCGATGAACGGGTACGGCTTCGGGTCGCCCTGCATGCCCATCAACAGCGGGATGGCCGCCTTTCGGAGCTTCCAGATGTCGGCCTGGTCTTCGGGCGTGTACGCCTCCAGTACGTCGAACGCGTCGCCCTCGTCGACGAAGTACGCGTTCGTGTCGGCGATGGCGTCCTCGAAGTCGTCGACGAGCTCGGAGTCCCACTCCAGCATGAGCGCCGCGGCCGCGCGGTCCGGGATCGGCTCGGCGTACTGCGCGAACTCCTGTGAGCCGGCGGCGAGCGAGAACACCTCGTCGTCCATCAGCTCGACCGCGCTCACCGGGAACTCCAGCGCCTCGGGCACCGCCTTCATCGCGTCGACCAGCGAGTCGAAGGTGTACAGCGCGAGCGCCGTCTCCTCGGGGCGGGTGACGAGCGACACCTCGGCCTCGACGATCGTGCCGAGCGTCCCCTCGGCGCCGACGAACAGCTTCGAGAGGTTGATGACCTCCTCGCCGTCGTCGTTCTCGTAGATCACCTTGTGGAGGTTGTACCCCGAGACGGAGCGCTTGAGGCTCGGGTACTTCTCGTCGATCTCGGCCTCGTTCTCCGCGACGAGTGCGCGGGTCGTCTCGTACAGCGCGGCCTCCCGGTCGTCCTTGCCCACGATCTCCTCGTACTCGGGGGAGTCGAGGACGATCTCGCGGGTCTCGATGAGCGAGCCGTCCGCGAGCACGACCGTCAGCTCCTCCGTGTACGCGTCGGTGATCCCGTACCGCACCGAGTGCGCGCCCGTGGAGTTGTTGCCGATGCCGCCGACGACGGTCGCCCGCGCCGACGAGGCCGGGTCCGGCGCGAACTTCAGCCCGTCCTCGGCCAGCCGGTCGTCGAGGTGGTCCTGCACGACCCCAGGCTGGACCACCGCGCGGCGGTCGTCCGGTCGGACCTCGACGATCTCGTCCATGTACTTCGAGAAGTCGAGCACGACGCAGCCCGGCCCGACGGTCTGACCGCCGAGCGAGGAGCCGGCGCCCCGCGGGATGACCGGGACCTCGTGGTCGGCCGCGACCCGCATCGTCGCCTGCACGTCGTCGACCGAGCGAGGCGTGACGACGCCGGCCGGGCGCGCCTGATAGATGCTGCCGTCGGTCGCGTACAGCACCTGCGCGTACTCGTCGAACTGGACCTCGCCGTCGACGCGCTCGCGGAGGTCCTCCGCGAGCGCCCGAAAGGCGGGGACGTCCGGTCGGTCGTGACCGAGCGCAGACGCCGACGTGTCCAAGTCGGGCGTGTCAGCTCCCCACGTGGGCTCAGTTGCCATGATACTACTCGGGGTCGAAAGGCGAATAAAACCTTTGTTAAAAATGAATATGATCACGAGCCGACTGCGGCGGTCGATAGCCGCGCTGTTTCGCTTTTTTCATTAACGTTAAGAGATAAATTTTTCGCGGCGGCGTCCCGCCCCGGCGGCGTCCCGCCGGGATTTATTGCCTCACCGAGCGAGGGCGACCCATGGAGATACTTCACACCTGTCTCAACGTGGCCGACGCCGACCGCACCGCCGACTGGTACGTCGAGCAGCTCGGCTTCGAGCGCTCCTGGGAGTTCACGACCGCCGACGGCGACACGCGAAACGTGTACGTCTCGGACGACGCCGGCGTCGAGTTCCAGCTGTCGGACACCGACGGCGCGGAGCCGAGCGACGACGGCGACCGGTACGACCACGTCGCCGTCGGCGTCGACGACGTCGACGCGACCTTCGAGGCGATCGACCACCACGGCGTCGTGAAGGAGCCCGGCGACCAGCCGGAAGCCGGCGCGCGCACCGCGTTCGTGAAGGACCCCGACGGACACGCCGTCGAGCTGATCGAGCCGCTGTAGTCCGGGCCGTCCCGAGACGGAGCGCGTCACCGCGGACCGTTTTCACGCTATTCGACGACGACGGGACCGATCGAACGGTCGAGCCGCCGGCGTCGCGTTTCGGAACACGGTGGCTCCGGAGCGGACGGGGATCGTCAAAAGAAGAGCGTTCTCGAAGTTCGGACGCGACCTCAGAGGATGCCGGCGGCCTCGGCGGTCTCGACGATGTCCTGCGCCATCTTGTTGGTCGCCTCGTCGACCATCTGGCCGTCGACGCTCACGGCGCCTTTGCCCTCCTCCATCGCCTCGGCGTAGGCGTCGACGATGCGCTTGGCGCGCTCGGCGGTCTCCGGGTCCGGCGCGAACACTTCGTTGCCGATCTCGATCTGCGACGGGTGGATCGCCCACTTGCCGTCGCAGCCGATCATGTTGGCGTTCTCGGCGGACTCGCGGAACCCGTCGGCGTCCTCGATGTCGGCGTACGGGCCGTCGAGACACGGCAGACCGGCGGACTTCGCCGCGGCGTTACACTCGGAGAGCGCGTGGTGCCAGTAGTGGCCCGGGTACTCCGGGAACTGACCGATGTCGAGTCCCGGCGTCCCCATCGCGGCGGAGTAGTCGCCCGGCCCGAAGATGATAGACGAGAGCCGGTCGGAGGCGTGCGCGATGTCGTGGACGTTGTGCATCCCCTCGCCGTCCTCGATCTGCGGTTCGAGGCCGATGCCGCCGACCTCCAGGTCGTTGTTCACCTCGACCTGTTCGAGGAGGTTCTCGACGGTGTGAATGTCGCTGGCGGACTTGACCTTCGGAACGATGATGTCGTCGATGTGCTCGCCCGCCTCGCCGACGACCGTGATCAGGTCGTCGTACCACCACTGGGTGTCGATGCCGTTCATCCGGAAGCTGAGGACCTTGTCACTCCAGTCCTCCTCGCGGGCGGCCTCGATGAGCGGCGCGCGCGCGTCCGGCTTCGCGTTCGGGGCCACGGAGTCTTCGAGGTCGAGGAACACCTCGTCGGCGTCGCTGTCGGCCGCCGAGTGCATCATTTTCTCGTCGCTCGCGGGCGTTGCAAGCTGCGTCCGGCGAAGAGTGACGTCGGTCATATAGCGGCTCAATCACGCTCGTCCACGGAGATAAAGGTACCTTACCCGGGGGTATTTTCTCTGAGTCGGAAGCGAGTGAATACTGATTCGGACGGTCGCGATCGGACCGCCCTCGCGGCCGCGGGTCCCCGTCGCCTCAGCGGTCCGCGCGCCGGACCGCGGCCACGACGAGCAGCGCGAGCACGAGCGCCCCGACCACCGCGCCGAGCGTCGTCAGCGAGAAGAGGCCGGGCTCCTCGACCGGAGCGGCCGCCGCGGTTCCGGCCGGCTCGACCGCGACCGTCGCCGTCGTCGAGTCGGTCTCGCCGGCGTCGTTGGTGACGGTGAGCTCGACCTCGTACTCGCCCGGCTCCGAGAAAGTCGTCTCGGTGACGCTCCCGGCCGCCGTCTCGCCGTCGACGTCCCAGTCGTAGGCGACGATCTCGCCGTACCGGTCCGAGGAGCGGACTCCGGAGAGCGTGACGCTCTCGCCGGTTTCGACCCCGTCCGAATCGACCGTGATCGCCGCCTCGGGCTCGCTCACGGCCGACACCGCGAAGACGGAGAACCCGGGCGTCTCGGCCGCCAGCACGACGTCGCCGCCGTCGCGGTCGACGACGGACGTCTCCAGCGCCTGCCACTCGCCATCCGAGTGGCGCGAGAGGCGGAGGTCCTCGGCGTCGGCGCCGGCCGCTTCGAGCCGGTCGGCGCCGATCCGCGTCCGGATCGTGGCCGGCGTGTTCCGCGCGTCGTCCGGGACCGTGATCTCGACCACCGAGACCCCGGCGCCCGGCGCCCGTCCGGTCGACTCGGGCGCCGCGTCGAGCTCGACGACGCCGACGTCGCCCTCGACGGCGCCGCCGAACTCGATGCCTTCGACGCCCGTCTCGCCGGCGAACGCGACGCTGCTCGACGCGCCGTCGGCGCTCGCCTGCACGGTCGCGGCCTCGCTCGCGACCGCGGTCGCGCCCT
>NZ_NHPF01000160.1:0-585 GCF_002252925.1 Halorubrum sp. Ea8 | reverse complement strand
CCCCCCACCGCGCTACCCGCCCCGCTTCCGATACCACACGCGCTCGCCGACCGGCGACTCGCCGTCCTCGACGGGAAGCCGCCCCACGAAGAGGTCCCTGACCGCGAACGTGATCACGAGTTCGACGGACGCGTCGTCGCGCTCCGTTCCGCCCCCGTCGTCACGACGGCGTGCCCGTCGCGCTCGTCGATCGACTCGATCACTCCGACCGACCACCGGCCGACGTGGTGCGACGGCTCTCGGGCGTGGACGCGGTCGTGGTTCACTGCGCTCCCCCCTCGACGCGCCGCACCGCGAGCGCCGCCTCGCAGGTGCACTCGACCTCGCACTTCGGGCACTCGGCGGCGGGCCGGTCGATCGGCTCGCGGTGGACCGCCTCGTAGCCGTGGCGGTCGAACAGCTTCTCCGGGGAGTCGGCGCCGCCGTGGTACCACGAGTCCGCGACGAGCACGTCGACTCCGCGCTCGGCGCCGATCCTGTGCAGGCGTCCGAGGAGCCGACTCCCGATCCCGCGTCCGGTGGCCCCGTCTCGGACGTACCCCATCTCGAGGTGACCGTACCGGTCGGCGGCGGGGATCAGGTCGG
>NZ_NHPF01000113.1:0-5111 GCF_002252925.1 Halorubrum sp. Ea8 | reverse complement strand
TCGTCCGCACACCGGCCGCCCGGAGCTGTGAGTCGACCGCGGAGAACGTCGTCGGTGTCGGTCAGGTGACGACCTCGTGGCGGCCGGTGTGCGGACGACGCCACTGCGGTCGATCCGTGGACCACACCGTGGCGGTCGATCCGCGACCCCGCCGGTGGTTTCACGGTGCTCGCTCCCGTGTCCATCGTATGGAGCTGTTCTGGCACCGACGGGACCTCAGACTCGCCGACAACGTCGGGCTCGCGGCCGCCGCCGACAGGGGCGAGGTCGCGGGCGTCTTCGTCTTCGACGACGACGTGCTCGCGCACGCCAGCGACGTGCGAGTGCGCCGCCTGCTCGACGGGCTCGCGGCGCTGCGAGACGACTACCGCGACCGCGGGAGCGACCTCCTCGTCGCCCGCGGCGACCCGGAGACCGCGCTCCCCGAACTGGCCGCGAGCCTCGACGCCGACCGCGTCGTCTGGAACCGAGACTACTCGGGGCTCGCGCGCGAGCGCGACGCCGCGGTCCGCAAGGCGCTCAACGAGGCCGGAATCGAGCGCGAGGCGCACCACGACGCGGTGTTGCACACGCCGGACTCGATCCGGACGAACGCCGGCGACCCGTACTCGGTGTACACCTACTACTGGCGGAAGTGGACCGACCGAGAGACCGACCCGCCGGCGCCGACCCCGGAAGCGGCGGACCTCGTCGACGTCGACGCGCTGACCGCGGCCGCTAACGGCGACGACGGCGCCGTCGCAGACGGCGGCGTCGATACCGATCGCGTCGCCGTCGGCGACCTGCCTACCCCCGCCGACCTGGGCTTCGCGGAGCCCGACGCGGAGGTGGGTCCCGCCGGCACCGAGGCGGCCCGCGAGCGGCTCGACGACTTCCTCTCGGAGGCGGTGTTCGGATACGACGCGGAGCGCGACTACCCCGCCCGCGAGTCGACCTCTCGTATGTCGGCCTTTTTAAAATACGGCGAGATCGGGGTGCGCGAGGCCTACGAGGCGACCGAGCGCGCGATGGCTGCGGCGGAGGAGCGGGCCGAGGAGAACGGCGAGGAGGGCGACGATGACGACGACGGCCCCGTCGCCGCGGTCGAGGAGTACCAGCAGCAGCTCGCCTGGCGCGAGTTCTACACGCAGGTGCTGTACCACAACCCCGAGGTGGTGACGGATAACTACAAGCAGTACGAGGAGGGGATCGAGTGGCGCGACGACCCCGAGGAAATCGCGGCCTGGAAGCGCGGCGAGACGGGGTACCCCATCGTCGACGCCGGGATGCGTCAGCTCCGCGAGGAGGCGTTCATGCATAACCGCGTCAGGATGATCGTCGCCTCCTTCCTCACGAAGGACCTGCTCGCCGACTGGCGCCACGGCTACGAGCACTTCCGGGAGCGGCTGGCCGACCACGACACCGCCAACGACAACGGCGGCTGGCAGTGGGCGGCCTCGACGGGGACCGACGCCCAGCCCTACTTCCGCATCTTCAACCCGATGACGCAGGGGGAGCGCTACGACCCCGACGCGGAGTACATCAAAGAATTCGTCCCGGAGCTTCGGGGGCTCGACGCCGACCTCATCCACGAGTGGCACGAGCTCTCGCCGACGCAGCGCGCGAACGCGGCGCCCGACTACCCCTCCCCGATCGTCGACCACTCGGAGCGGCGCGAGGAGGCGTTAGCGATGTACAAGCGGGCGCGCGGCGAAGATCCGGACGAGTAACTCGCGCCGTTGACGGGTTCATCGAAGGACATGGTTGACCCGCCGTGACGAGTACGGAGAATCGAATCAACACCGGAGGGGAGTTCTTTCGCGGCGATCGAGACCACAGCAACCGTCAGGCCCGCGTGTGAACGAGATCATCCCGCTCGGCCTGCAACTGCCGCGAGCGCGTCGGCGTGCAGCAGCGCTGTTCGGTGGTACTTTGTCGAGAACGGGCGAACACCGCGGTTAAGACCCGGACGGGAGACGTTTTCCGCGCACCGTACGGCCCTTCCGACCTGCGCTGGCTGTAGCCGGTCTTTCCCGGCGTTGCCCTTTGGGGCTTTGGCTGGACTTTCACCAGCGGTTGCCAGCAGCCGGTTTCTCGGACTTTAGTCGCCCAAGGCCCGATACTTGACCTTTACGACAGTCCTGCCGGCGGGACTGTTTCCGGCACGCTTCGGTTCTCCTTCGAGGCGTTCATCTCACTTCCCTGTCGGGGGGTCTGATTTTACCTCCAACCCGATTGAGCCCGTCTTGACAGACGCACCCATTCGGGTCGTCCGGTATGTCCCCGCTGTGTCCGCACCCGTGATGTACGTTAGCAAGAGACATAAAATTTACCGACGAACGCGATAGCACTCTCGACTTTCGACGGATTCGAATAAGTGGGTCTGATGAACGGCTCGCATCGGAGGTGGTGCCGGTCGTGACCCGCCGACCGTCCACGAGCGGCAGATCGCCGGTCCGACTTAAAACAGCGCCTCGCTCTCGTCGAGCACGTGCGCAGGCCCGCCGACCTCCCAGACGTCGGTGTCGATGCCGATCTCGCTGATTCTGCTCTCGACTTCGTCGACGTGGTCGGCGAGCGTGTTCACGTACACCGAGGCGCCGGTGTCCGTCGAGAAGTAGACCGGGACGCCCGACTCGCGCAGTTCGCGGACCGCGTTGAACACTTGGATCGTCTCCGGCTGCCAGTACACCCACCCGGCGGGGCCGGTCATCGTGGTGGCCGTCAGCGAGAGCGAGTCGTGCTCAGCGGTCCCGAAGATTCGATCGAAGTCGCCCTCGCGGAGCGCGTCGGTCATCTCGACGAGCTGGTCCTGCACGTGGGCGGTCCGCGCCTGCATCATGTGGCTCGCGGCGGCCTCGCGGTGCGCCTCCTCGGTCTCTTTATAAGCGGGGACGTGCGCGGCGACGATCCGGAGGTCCTCCTCGGGGTCGAACCCGTCCTCGCCGACGCCCACGTCCAGACGGTGCGAGCGACAGTCCTCGTCGTTGAGCCCGGCGTCGAGCCGGGAGTAGGCCCCGGTGACGGCCCGGGCCGCGGAGGAGGAGCCGCGGCGGGCGATCGTGGAGACCTCGGGCAGGGAGCGGTCGAGGCCGGCGGCCTCGACGAGCGCGAGCGCGGCGGCCGCGAACCCCGACGACGAGGAGCCGAAGCCGATGTTCGACGGGAAGGAGTTCTCGCTCTCCAGCCGGACCGCGGCGTCGACGCCGGCCAGCTCGCGGACGTGGTCGACGACCATATCGATGCGCTCGGCGGCCCGGCCGTCGACCGCCTCGCCGCCGATGACGTACGTGTCCTCGCTCGCGTCGGGCTGCCACTCGACCGTCGTCGTCGTCGCGGTCGGGGCGGTACAGAGGCTGATGCTGTCGTGGTACGGGAGCCGGAGCTCCGGGTCGCGCATCCCGTGGTACTTGACGAGCCCCTGGATCGGGTGGGCTCGCGCGGTGGCCTTCTCGGTCATACCTCGGGAAGCGTCCGGCGGGGGATTAGTCGTTGCGATGAGTGGGAGGGTGAGTGTGGAAGAGTCGTTGCGAAACGATGAGTCGATCGAGACAAGTGCGGTGGCGCGTGCCTACGAGCGGCCATCGGCCGCGAGGAGCACGCGCGAGGGAGTCGCGAACGGCGTGGCGCGTAGCGCCACGGGCAGCCGGCGCGAAGCGCCGGCGACGAAGTGAGCGACGAGGCTGGGGAGGCGTGAGGTGTTGTGCGGTCGGGGTCGGGTGGGACTCAAAGGGGCAGCCGGGAGACGGTCGCAGGTGACGCAAGCACCGCAGGGAGCGAGCGGAGTGAGCGACCGAGAAGCGCAGCGAGCGTGCGACCGTCTCCCGGCTGGTGCTTTGGAGGTGTTCGCTGGCGATCCAGTATTAGCCATTCATAATCGAACGGCTGGGGCTTTGACGGTGTTCACCCACCCAATAACGACAACGACGGACCGACGCGAACCGGCCCAACCACCACCGCCCACTTATTCTTCCGTCCCCGCGCCGGCGACTGGATCGAGGGGAACCCTTTTTGATTGGTCGGCGGGTACTCCGCGCCATGACAGAGTACACCGTCGAGTTCGTCGGCACCGGCGAGACGATCGAGGTGGCCGACACGGAGACGGTCCTCAGCTCCTGTATCGAGGCGGGGATCGCCCAAGAGTACTCCTGCCGCGTCGGGATGTGCCTCGCCTGCTCCGCCGAGATCGTCGAGGGCGAGGTGACCCAGCCCGCGGCCCGCGGGCTCACCGACGATGAGGCGGAGGAGTACGCGCTCACCTGCATGGCGCGCCCGCAGTCCGACCTGAAGCTGGACCGCGGCAAGTACCCGCCGAGCATCGAGGACGAGGAGGCGACCGCGGCCGGCGGGGACACCGACGGCGCCGGCGGCGCGGCCGCGGACGACGATTGAAAAGGGCCGCTCCGCGGCTCAGTACGGCACCGCGTATAGCGCGACCGCGAGGAACGGGATCAGCGCGAGCAGCATCGCGATCGCGTACCCGAACATCTCCCGCGCTTTGACCTCCGTGATCGCCAGCAGCGGCAGCGCCCAGAACGGGTTCAGCAGGTTCGTGTGCGCGTCGCCGACCGCGTACGCGATCGTCGCCTGCCCGTAGGGGACGCCCAGGCTCTCCGCGGCCTGCAGCACTGAGGGACCGATGACGAGCCACTCGCCGCCGCCGGAGGGAACGAACACGTTCGCGACGGCGCCGACGAGCCAGGCGACGACGGGGTACGTCGCCGCCGTCGACACGTCGAGGAGCGCCTCGGCGAGCAGCAGCGCGAGCCCGGAGTCGGCCATGATCCCCTGAATCCCCGCGAAGAAGGGGAAGAGGAGGACGATGCCGGCCGCCGCGCCGGCGGCCTCGTTGAATCGGTCGCGGTAGTACGCCGGGCGCTGGTAGATGAGGAGGCCGGCGAAGAGGAACCCGAAGTTGACCGCGTTTAGCGTGAACGCCCCGAGCCCCTGCCCGAGGAACTGGTAGGCGACGACGGCGACCCCCGAGAGCGCGATCAGGCCGCCGAGGAGCCGGCTGTTGTTCAGCCGCTCGGCCGGAACGTCGTCGACGCCGGCCGGCGGTTCGTCGACCGGATCGGCGACCTCGGCCGCGTCGGTCCCGCCGTCGGCGGTCGCGTCGTCCGCTGCGCGAC
>NZ_NHPF01000035.1:0-5038 GCF_002252925.1 Halorubrum sp. Ea8 | reverse complement strand
ACGACTCGGACGACGAGGAGCCTCTCGCGTACCGGCTCGAACGCCTCCGTCTCTGGCGGACGCTGGCGACGCTCGCGGTCGTCGTCGCCCGCCTCATCCGGTCGCTTTGAGCGTTACCGTGACGGTCCGATCGGGTGCCTTTTTAGGTGATACCGCCCTAGCCGAACGTATATGTTCAAGGCCATCGTGGGCGCGTCGACGTTTCAGGACGCGCTCGATTCGGTGAGCGTGCTGGTCGACGAGTGTAAGATCCGCCTGAACGAGGAGGAGCTCTCGATCCGCGCCGTCGACCCCGCCAACGTGGGCATGGTCGACCTGACCCTCGAAGCCGCAGCGTTCGAGTCGTACGAGGCCGACGGCGGCGTCATCGGCGTCAACCTCGCCCGGCTGGAGGACATCGCCGGGATGGCCAACTCCGGCGACCTGATCCACCTCGAACTCGACGAGGAGACCCGCAAGCTCCACATCGAGATCGACGGCCTCTCGTACACCCTCGCGCTCATCGACCCCGACTCCATCCGCCAGGAGCCGGACATCCCGGAACTCGACCTCGCCGCCGAGATCGTCGTCGAGGGCGCCCAGATCGACCGCGGGATCAAGGCGGCCGACATGGTCTCGGACCACATCCGCCTGCGCGTCGACGAGACCGACGAGGCGTTCTTCATCGAGGCCGAGGGCGACACCGACGACGTCGACCTCGAGCTCACCCGCGAGGACCTCATCGCGCTCACCGCCGGCCCCGCCGACTCGCTGTTCAGCCTCGACTACCTGAAGGACATGAACAAGGCGATCCCCGGCGACGCCGAGGTCACCATCGAGCTCGGCGAGGAGTTCCCCGTCAAGCTCCACTACGGGTTCGCCGAGGGGCTCGGAAACGTTACTTTCATGCTAGCTCCGAGAATACAAAGTGACTAACGCGGTCTGCCCGACCTGTAGCACGGAGTTCAAACGAGTCGGGAGTCACTGGGCGAACGGCTCATGCCCGTACCCACGGATTCCTCCGCGCAAACAGGAGATGGTTTTGGGATTGCTCATGGGCGACGGATCAATACCCGTCCAACCCGACGGCAGTAACGGTGTGTTTCACGTCCCGATGGTTAATCAGCAGTTTCTAGAATGGTACGATCATCAAATGGGACTGTTCACTACCGGAGTATCGTTAAAGAAAACTGCCGAGGAACTCGCCGAGAACAATCGGGAATCCGGATTTAGCCCGAACGCGAAAGCCGAGAATTACCACGATATGTACAGTGTTTGGAGTCGAAGTCATCCATACTTCACCCGGCTGCGGGGTTGGTACGAGTCGGGTACCAAGCGAATTCCAGAGGATTTCGAATTAACTCCAAAAATAGCGAAATTCTGGTATATTTCGGATGGATTTCTCGATGTGAATCGGAATCGGACGCCGAGAGCCAAAATTCGAACTCACACTGAGTCAGATCGTTCCGATTTCCTTCTCGATCTGTTCAGAGAACACGGGTTCGATCCCAACTTTCGGCGAGGCACCGTTCGGTTTCTCCGCGAAGAGACCCGCTCGTTTCTCGACTGGATGGGTAACCCGCCGCCCGGTTTCGAGTACAAGTGGGTACTCGACTCGCGAGAACGCTACGATCGCCTGAAGGCACAGGCGTACGGCGAAGCACGCGCCTTCTAATCAGTCCACGACCGGAATCGACACCGCCACCGTCGTCCCCCGCGGCTCGCGCTCGGCGTAGTCGACGTCGGCCCCGATCGCCGCCGCGCCCCACGCGACCACCCACAGCCCCAGCCCGGAGCCGTGTTCGAGCGCCGTCTCCCGCCCTGACTCGACGGCCTCGATCTCGTGTTCGGGGATGCCGGGGCCGTCGTCGGCGACGGTGAGGACGAACCGGGCGGGCTCCCCGTCTCCGTCGCCCCGACCGCGCTCTCGCGCGAGCGATACTCGGACACACGGCCCGCCGTCCTCGCGCTCGACGCCCTCGCCGTCGTGATGATTTAGGGCGTTCTCGACCGTGTTCGCGACGACCGCGCGGAGCGCGTCGGCCCTGACGCGGGTGGTCCAGTCCCGGACGCTCTCGCCCCCGTCGGCACCCGCTTCCGCCCCGCGCTCGACGTCCAGTTCGACCGTCGCGTCGCCGTCGCGGTCTCCCGCGTCGGCGACGACGTTCCCGACGAGCTCGTCGACGGCGACCGCGCTCGTCTCCGCGTCGGCGAGGAGCCGCTCGACGGTGCCGGCCTTCTCGCCCAGCGCGGCCAGCGCGCCCGCCCGCCGCTCGATCGCGTCGGCCATCTGGGCCTGCTCGGGGTCCTCCAATCGGTCGGCGAGCAGCTCGCCGTAGCCGCGGACGACGCCCGCGTCGTTCCGGAGGTTGTGCCGGAGCACGCGGTTCAACACCTCCAGCTGCTGGCGGCGGCGCTCCCGCTCCGTCACGTCGGAGAAGACGACCGTGTAGCCGACGCGCGTCCCGCTGGGGTCGGTCAGCGGCGAGGTCGACACCGCGTACGTGCGTCGGCCCGCGCCGGCTCCGGCGTCGACCTCGACCGTCTCGCGGGCGCCGCCCTCGACCGTCTCGCGGGCGCCGCCCTCGCCGTCGCCGCGCTCGCCGTTCGACCCGCCCACCTCGACCGGGAGGTCGAGGAACGCGTCGAGCGGGCGGTCGCGCGCGGTCTCGGCGTCGACGCCGAGCAGCGTCTCGGCCGCGGGGTTGAGCCTGACGACGCGCCGATCGAGCGCGAGCGCGACGATCGGGTCGGCGAGGTCGTCGATCGCGGTGCGCTCGGCGGCGCGGCTGGTCGTCGGGTTGCGGTCGAACATCTCCGCGCGGTCGAACGCGTAGGCGTCCAGCAGCATGTGCGGGACGAACATCAGGGGCGCGAGCTGGAGCTGCGGCACCGGTCCGAGCTCCAGCGTCCACGCGACCAAGGCGAACCCCGGCGGCAGCGAGCTCAGCGCGACCGCGGCGCTCTCCCGGCGGTACAGCGGGCCGTAGCTGAGGAGGGTGTCGACGAGGAGGAAGACGGCGCTGGCGACGAGCACGGTCTCGACGGCGACGACGAGGTACGCCCAGAGCCCGAACGCGTACGAGACCGTCGAGACGCCGAACGCGGGATCCATCCCGAACCCGGTCCAGAACGCCCCGTGGAGCGGGTTCGTGGCGAGCAGCGCGGTCGAGAGGAGGCCGAAGCCGACGACCGCCGCGAACAGCCGGCTCCGGACCACGTCGCTCCGGCCGGTGTACTCCAGCGCGAAGCCGAGGAAGGCGATCCCGGTCCAGACGATCCCGAGCCACGTCGTCGCCTCCAGCGCGGTCCGGAGCGTCGGGTCCGTGACGAGCAGCCCGACGCCGTACGACAGACACCACGTCGCCTGCGCGGCGAACACGCCGAGGAACCAGTCGACGCCGGGCCGTCCGCGGTGTTCGCGGATCGCCAGCGCGAGGCCGATCGCCCCCGCCCCGCCGGCGAGCGAGCCGACGGCGGACCACGCCGGGACGAGGTCGAGGGCCATGTGTGGGGGACGACGGCGACGGTCGGCGTAAAACTGTCGTGCGGCCGCGGTCCGCGTCGCCCTCGCCTCGGCGCGGTCATCCGGTCCGGCGTCCGAACGCCGCGGCGACGGGCACGAGGAGGAGCGCGCCGACGAGGAACGGCGAGGCGACGGCGACCGTGTAGAGGACGGCCATCAGGGGCGGGCCGACGGTCCGGCCGAGGCTCGACGCGCCCTGCGTCACCCCGAAGGCGGCCCCCTGCTCCGCGTCGTCGGCCGACGCGGAGACGAGCGTCGCCAGCGAGACGTTGACGAGGGCGTTCCCGAGCGAGAGCGCCGCGAGCGCGAGGAGCAGCGCGACGAGCGGGAGCGTGAGCCACGCGGGTCCGCCGAGCGCGACCCCGCCGACCGCGCCGTCGACGAGCCCGGTCGCGGGGATCGCGACGAGCGCGCCCGCGAGGACGACCGACCCGGCCGCGACGAGCGTCCGCGACGGGACGACCCGCGAGAGCCGCCCGACGAGCACCCCTTGGTTCACCGCGCCGAGGACGCCGACGTACGTGAGCAGGAACGCCGCGGCGGTCGCGTCGTAGCCGAACGCGTCCGCGACGAACGGGATGAACATCACCTGTACCCCCGCGAACGCGACGGCCACGACGAAGTACGCGACCGTCAGCGGCCGGAGCGTCACCGAGGCGAGCGCGTCGCGGAACTGGCCGATAGCGGTGGTCCGCCGGGTCCCCTCCGACCCGGCCGCCCCCGCGTCTCCCGTCGGCCGCGTCCGCGTCGGTTCCTCGAGGAAGGCGGCGCCGACGCCGACCGCGAGGAAGCTCATCCCGGCCGCCGCGAAGCTCGGCAGCGAGTACGCCGTCGCCGGGACGAACGCCGGGAGGAGGGCGTCGGCGCGGGCGACCACGGGGTCGGCGGCGAGCAGTCCGCCGATCGCCGGGCCGAAGACGAAGCCGAGCGCGAACGACGCGCCGACGAGCCCAAGCGCGCCCGCCCGCCGGTCCCGCGGCGTGATGTCGGCGACGTACGCCTGCGCGGCGGCGATGTTGCCGCCCATCGCCCCCGCCAGCGTCCGGGAGGCGAACAGCGTCCCCAGCGCCGCGGCGGTCCCGAATCGCGCGCCCGACTCGCCGGCGTAGCCGAACGTCACCCACGCGACGCCGGCGGTCGCCAGCGACGCGAGCAGGACGGGTCGGCGCCCGATCCGGTCCGAGAGCCGGCCGAGCGTGGGCGCCGCGAGGAACTGCGCGAGCGAGTACGACGCCGCTAGGAGACCGATGAAGGCGTCGCTGACGCCGAACGACCGCACGTAGAAGGGTAAGATCGGGATCACGATCCCGAAGCCGACCAGGTCGATGAACACGACGCCGATCACGACCGCGAGCGCGCGCCGCGGGTCGGCGACGGCGGGGGGCCGCGGGGGCTCGTCGCTCTCGCCGGCGTCGGGGTCGGCGTCCGGCGGGGGGGCACCGACGTCCCCGCCGACGTCGCCGTCGATCGATGCGACGCCGGCTTCCGGGTGTGTCACGGTGGCGAGAGGACGCGCGTGAACTTAAAAAGGCG
>NZ_NHPF01000082.1:0-20342 GCF_002252925.1 Halorubrum sp. Ea8 | reverse complement strand
GCGTCCACGACCGCGCCGGCGTCGGGGCTCGCGCCGTCCGAGCCGCCGTCGCCGTCGACCCCGTCCGCGACCGCCACGACCACGAACGGCGCGCTCCCCGTGCCGACCGCCGCGACCGCGTCGGGCGCGTCTGCGGCCCCGTCGCCGTCGTCGAGGAGGCGCTCCGCCGGCCCCCGCAGGTCGTTCGGGTCGGCGCCGTCGACGGTCCCCACCGCCCACGTCGCCCCGTCGACATCGGTGGTCGGGAAGTCGCCGAGCCGGGCGGTCAGCAGGTCGGTCCGGGCGTCCCGGAGCTCTCCCTCCAGCCGGTCGACCTCGTCGCGGAGGCGGTCGACCGCGTCCGGGAGGTCACCGATCCGCGCGTCGAGGCTCGTCGCGGCGTCGAGCGCGGCCGCGTGGACCGCGGCGTCGTGGTCGATCGCGGTCGGGCCGACCGCGAACTCGACGCGGGTCACGCCCTCGCCGGGGTTCGACCGGTCGAGCACGGAGATCGGCCCGATCTCGCTCGTGTTCCGGACGTGGGTGCCGCCGCAGGCGGCGACGTCCCACGCGGACGCGGCGTCGCTCTCGCCGCCCGCGCCGTCTTCGCCGCCCCCGCCGCCCGCGCCGTCCTCGTCGCCCTCGCCGGCCGGGCCGTCCCCGCCGACCGTCACGACGCGGACCGCCTCGCTCCCGCTCATCGCGCCCTCCTCGGTCTTGGTGTTGAAGGCGATCCCCTCGATCGCGCGGGCCTCATCCTCCGGGAGCGTCTCCCACGAGACGGGCAGCGAGTCCCACACGGCGCGGTTGGCGAGTCGCTCCAGCTCGACGAGGTCCGCGTCGCCGATGGGGTCGGCCGTCGTCAGGTCGACGCGGACCTTCTCCGCCGCGATGTCGAAGCCGGCGTAGCCGAGGTCCTCGCAGGTCCGACGCGCGGCGCCGTAGAGCACGTGCGAGGCGGTGTGCGCCCGGGCGCAGTACGTCCGGAACGCGTCGTCGACGATCCCCGAGACCGTCTCGCCGACCGCGATCGACCCCGGCGGCTCCTCGCCCAGCACGTGGACGACCCGGCCGTCGCGCTCGGTCACGTCCTCGAGGAGGACGCCGTCGATCGTCCCCCGGTCCGCTGGCTGGCCGCCGGACTCGGCGTAGAAGAACGTCTCGCTCAGGACGACCTCGCGGCTGTCGACCGACTCCACCGTCGCCTCGAACTCCCTGACCTCGGGATCCGCCGGCGCGCGTGACGCTGTCATGGGCGACCCGTGGTCGCGGTCGGATAAATAGGTGTTCGCCTCGGCGTTCGTTTATAAATCATCCTGCGACGGCGCGTGCCGACGAGCGTCCGAGGGGCGCGAGTAGCGAGGGACCGAAGGTCCCTCTGACAGCCGGCGCGTGGCGCCGGCGATCGCACGCGCGAGGGAGGCGGCGGCCCGGCGCGGGCGGAGCCGCGCCGGGCCGTCCGCCGAGGCTGGGGAGGTGTGAGGCTGCGGTGCCGTGCGGTCGGGTGGGACTCAAAGGGGCAGCCGCGAGGGCGAGGGCGGCCGAAGTAAGCACCGCAGCGAGGGAGCGGTAGCGACCGACCGAGGAGCGCAACGAGGCCTCCGAGCCGTCGCGGCTGGGGCTTTGGAGGCGTTCAGCGTCGAGTCGCCGATCGCGTATCGCCGAGCCGCCGGGGCTTCGGGGCTCTTCACCGTCGCTTTGCACTCGGTCAGTTATAACCGAACGACCGGGACGCCGAAGACGTTCTCCCCGGTGGCGACGGGACGCGGAGGGACGAATGCCACCGTCGAGCCCCCTCTCGAGACGGCAAAAGAAGTGTCACGACTCCTCGGCGACCGATTCGCGTCGATCCCTCAGTCCTCGAGTTCGAACGCGACCTCGACCTCGGCCTGGTACTCCCGGGTCGGCGCGTTCTTGATCTCCACGCCGAACTCCTGTACCTCCGCCCAGTAGACGTTCTCGAGCGTGTCTTCGGCGCGGTCGATCGCCTCGTCCGCGGCGTCGTCGAAGCTCTCCTCGCTCGTCCCGATCAGCGTGATCTTTTTAAACACCATGTCGCGTGCTACTTGCACGCACGTTCACATAAAAGGGGTGGAGTCCCGGGGCGCCGTCAGGGACTGCCGGGCGCGCCTTCCATCACGGCGAAGTCCTCGCCGTCGGCCTCGATACCGATGACCGCCCAGTCGTACGGGGGCTTCTTGGAGACGAGGCGGTCGCGCAGGTCGCCGGCCCGGTTGCGCCACGTGACGAAACAGCGGAGCCGCGGCGTCTCGCCGCCGTCCGTCAGATACGGGTCCAGATCGTCGTCGTCCATACACAACACCGTCACGAGCACGCGTCGCCATTTCCGCTCCGCGATGAACTCCTGTCCGCCCTCGGAGACGGTGTATCCGAGTTCGCGAAAGACATCTCTGGCCTCCGTCGTCGGTGGGATGCTCGCAGTGGCCATCTACCTCACCGTTCGCCTCCATCCGTGATAAAGTTTCTCACGATTCCGCGGACGCGGTTATTCGTCCACCAACGCGGCCGCTCACGACCGTTTCCCGTCAGATCACTGTCGGCCGTCTGTGACAGATCACCGTCGGCCGTCTGTGACCGGTCACTCGTGGGCGGCGTCCCACTCGTCGGGCTTCCGGATGTTGCCGCACTCCGTGCACTGGATCCGGCCCATCGTGTCCATCGCGGTGTCGAACGAGTCGCAGTTCCCGCAGCGGAACCCCCACCGGGCCGACCCGTCCGCGTCGGCGAACACGACGTAAAAGGGGCCCTCGGCGCCGCGCTCGATCATCGTCCGGTCGGTGTACACGCGCTCGCCGTCGGCCGTCGTCGAAGCGTCGAGACTCATACCAGCCCGTATTCGACGGAACCGCTTAAAAGCGAGAGTCGACGGCGGGCGGGCCGCCCGGACGCCGCGCTACGTCCGGAACGACTCGCCGCAGCCGCACTCGGAGACGACGTTCGGGTTCTCGACCTCGAAGCCGGCGGCCTGGAGGCCGTGTTCGTAGTCGAGCCTGCTCCCGCCGATGTAGTTCCGGCTCGCGGGATCGACGAACACGCGGAGCCCGTGGTGTTCGACCACGAGGTCGTCCTCTTCAGGCTCCGTGTCGAACCGCATCCCGTACGAGAGGCCCGCGCAACCGCCCTGTTGGACGAACAGCCGGAGTCCGGCCTTCTCCGTGTCGAGCCCCTCTCCCTCCAGCAGCGAGAGCGCCTCCTCCGCGGCGTCGGGCGTCACCTCGATGGCCGGGTCGCTCCCCGCTTCGACCGTTTCGGTACTCATGCGAACGCCTTCCGCTCCCACGGTAAAAACCCTGCCGGCGGATCCCCGCCGGTCGTTGCCGCTGACGGTTACGTTCCCCCGAGCGATCCCCCCGATCGACCCGTCGACGGTTACGCGGTCGCCCCGAGGCGACCGCTCCGAAGCGACCGCTCAGACGCACCGCTCCGCCGCGGGGACGACACGGTTTTGATTCGGTGGCGAGTGAACACGGGTATGACGGATTCGTCGCTCCGCGTCGGGCTGTTAGTCGACGGGGACCCCACGGCCGAGCAGCGCGCCGCCGCAGAGTGGATCGGGGCCCGCGACGGCGCGGCCGCCGACGTCGTCCCGTTCGACGCCCTCGACGAGCGCGGCGCGGTCGCCCCGCCGACGACGCCGACCCCCGGGGACGCGGACGGTTCGCAGTCGCTCGGCGAGTCGTATCCGGGGGCCGGCGTCGGCGACGGCGCCGGTCGGTTCGACGTCCTCTGGTGGCACCGCGACCGCCCGCTCGGCGGCGCGACTCCCCTCGCCGACGCGGCGCCCGCGATCGAGGCGTTCCTCGCCGACGGCGGGGGCCTCTGTCTCAGCCTCTACGCGTTCGCGGCGGTCGACGCGCTCTCGGTCGAGTCGGTCCCCCCGGACCGCGTCGGCGACGACGCGCTCGGGGAGCCGACGGGCGTGCTCTGGCGCTCGCTGCGCGCCGACCACCCCGCGCTCGACGCGCTCGACGGGCTCCGCCACCCGGTCCGGCGGCGCGGGACGGTGCCCGGGGTGCGATACGAGCGCGTGCTCCCCGCCGACGGCGAGCCGCTCGCCTCGACGGTCCGCGGCGGCACCGAGGTCCCGGAGGAGGTGACGGTCGTCTCGTGGCCGGCCGGCGACGGCGCAGTCCTCGGGATCGGCGCGCCCGTGCTGTTCGCCGAGCCGCCGACGGACGGCCACCCCGAGAGCGACCGGGACCTCGGCGCGACTCGGGACCGGCTGCTCGCGGGGTGTCTCCGGAGCCTCGCGTCGTCCGATCCGGTTCCGAGTCGACCCGAGACCGCCGCCGACATGCGTCGGCTCCGCGAGCGCGTGGACGAGACGGGCGAGGACGGCCCGGGCGGCCGCCCCGCCTACCACCTCACGGCGCCCGCGAACTGGCTGAACGACCCGAACGGGCTCGTCCGATGGGACGGGCGGTACCACGTCTTCTACCAGTACAACCCCGGCGGCCCGTACCACAACACCATCCACTGGGGCCACGCCGTCAGCGACGACCTGGTCACGTGGCGCGACGAGCCGGTCGCGCTCGCCCCCTCGCCCGACGGCCCCGACCGCGACGGCTGCTGGTCGGGCTGCGCCGTCGACGACGACGGCACGGCGACGGTCCTCTACACCGGCGGGCGGGGCCGCGACCAGCTCCCCTGTCTCGCGACCGCCGACGACTCCGGGCTCCGATCGTGGGAGAAGTACGACGGCAACCCCGTCATCGAGGCGCCGCCGGCCGACCTCGACGTCTTGGAGACCGACGACTGGCGCGCGGAGTTCCGCGACCACAACGTCTGGCGCGAGGGCGACACGTGGTACCACCTCGTCGGTACGGGGCTCTCCGACGGCGGGGGCGCCGCGCTGCTGTACACCGCCGACGACCTCCGCGAGTGGACCTACGAGGGCCCCCTGCTCGCGGGCGGTCCCGACGCCGGCGCCGTCTGGGAGTGCCCGGAGCTGCTCGACCTGGGCGACCGGCGGCTCCTCCACGTCTCCGACTACGAGAACGTCGTCTACTTCCTCGGGACCCTCGAAGACGGCGAGCTCGACGTCGACGCCGAGGGCCTGCTCGACCACGGCGACTTCTACGCGCCGCAGTCGCTGGAGGACGGCGACCGGACGCTCACGTGGGGGTGGCTCCCCGAGGCCCGCGACGCGGCCGGCCAGTGGGACGCCGGCTGGTCCGGCGCGCTGTCGCTCCCGCGGGTGATCGAACTCGGCGACGACGGCGACCTCCGACAGCGCCCGGCCGTGGAGGTGACCGACCTCCGCGCGGACCGGATCGCCGACCACCGCGACGTGCGCCTCGCCGACGGCGACCGACGGCGGCTCGACGCCGCCGGGGCGACGATCGAGATCGACGCGGAGATCGCCTTGGAAGACGCCGAGGTGGTCGAGCTGTCGGTGTTCGAGGCGCCCGACCGCGCGGAGCACACGCCGATCCGCTACGAGCGCGACGGCACGCTGACGGTCGATCGGGCGCCGTCGAGCGGCGACTCCGAGGCCTTCACCGATCCGCAGTCGATGTCGGTCCCGCCGTACGACGAGCCGCTGTCGCTGCGGGTGTTCGTCGACCGATCGGTCGTCGAGATATACGCCAACGAGCGGCACTGCCTGACCAGCCGCGTCTACCCGACCCGCGAGGACGCGGTCGACGTCTCCGCGGTCGCCGAGGGCGGGCGCGCGTCGATCCCGCGGCTGACGGCGTGGCGCCTCGACGGCGCGATGGAACCGCCGGAAGACGGGGCGTCGAGCGGAGACGCCGCGGGCGACCCCGCCGCCCGCGAACAGTAGTCGTCGCCGCTTCGGTCGTCGCCCGGCCGTCGCCGCTTCGGTACTCCCCGACCGTACCCTCAGTACTCGCCGAGGTACTCGGCCCCGACTCCCGCCTTCGCCTCGGGGACGCCGCCGTCGAGGTCGTCGGGGAGCTCCGAGCCGTCCGCCACCGGGAGCGGTTCGTCGGGAGTCGGTACCCGCCAGGCGTCGAGCGTCCCGAGCAGCCGGGTGCGGTCCCCGTCGACCGCCAGTCGGAGCGTCGGCGCGAGCGTCCCGCCGAACCGGTCCCGCTGTTCGGCCTCGGGCAGCTCGGCGATCGCGTCGAGCGAGTCGCCCCCGAAGTCGTGGTAGTTGAGGAAGCTCTGGACCAACACCTCCTCCGCGTGGGGGAACGCCATCCACGAGTACGCCTGGTACGGCGCCTCCGGCGGGTTCGTCGCGACGAGTCCGGTCCCGTTGAGCGGGCGGTACGGTCCCTCGAACGCGTCGGCGACGAAGCCGTACAGCCCGTCGGGCCCCGTCACGCCCGGCGCGAACGTGTGGACGTGGCTACAGACGAACAGGTAGTAGCGACCGTCGGCGACGACGACGTGCGGGCGTTCGAGCTCCTGGTTCACCTCGACGGCGTCGACGAGCGGCGGGCGGAGCTCCCACGAGAGCGGGTCGCCCGAGGGGGAGGCGGCGACCCCGACGCAGCCGTTGAACGCCCGCCGCTCCGTCGTCTCGGCGTCGTCGCCCTCGCGCTCCGGCGCCGGGACGTTCGCCTCGAAGAGGAGGTGCGTCTCGCCGGTCGCGGGGTCCTCGAAGAACCACGGATCGCGGAACGTGTACGTCATCCCGCGCGACTGCGCCTCCGTCTCGTACCACTCGCCGTCCGGCTCCAGCAGCGTCTCGTGGGTCCACGGCCCCGCGAGTTCGACGCCGTCGTCCGTCGCGGCGACCGCGCCGCCGTGCGCGACCGCGATCCGCTGGGTGTAGGTCAGCTCGTCGGCGTCGTCGCGGCCGGCGGCCGTGTAGTAGAGATAGACGTCGCCGTCGTCGTACAGCGCGGATCCGGCCCACTGACGCTGGCCGAGCGCGCCGCCGTCGAACACCGGGCCGGCGTCGCGCCAGCGCTCGCCGTCGGCCGAGTAGAAACAGCGGATCGCTGCGACGTCGTGACGGGTGCCCGGGAGCAGGTCGGCCGTGGCGGTCAGCGAGAACGCCAGCCGCCAGCCGTCGACGTCGGCGATCTCGCCGCGGCGGTCGCGGAGCAGCCACGTGTCCCAGACGTGGAGGTCGGGGAAGGGGTCGACGGTCGGATCGCCGGCCGCCGGCGCGACGTTCCCGCGGCGGCGCTCGATCCCCGCGGCCTGATCGCGGGTCCAGCGCGATCGGGACGGCGAGTCACCTCGGGGGCGCGAATCGTCCATACGATCCGTCCGCGACGAACCGAATAAAGCCTTTTCAGTCGCTCCGACCCGGCGCCGGCGCTCGCCCGGCGGGGCCCGACGAACGACGGAGGAGAGCAACGAGCGCGCCCCCAATCTCCGGTAATAAAACGTTTTATCACGGCCGTGGTAGTTCGAACCATGACCACACGATCGACCGGCCGAACCGGCGAGGGCGACCGCGTCCGCGGCGACGGGTGGCCGCCGTGAAACGCGCGGAGCTGACCGACACGCTTGAGGACGCGGGGCTCTCGCCGTACCAGGCGGACGCGTACGTGACGGTCCTCGAACTCGGCGCGGCGCCGGTGACCCGCGTGGCCGACGCCAGCGGCGTCCCCGACCCGCGCATCTACGACGTGCTGCGGGACCTCGAGAGCGCGGGGTACATCGAGACGTACGAGCAGGAGTCGATGTACGCCCGCGCGAACGACCTGGACGAGATCACCGACGACCTGCAGTCGCGGGCGAGCCGGCTCACGGCCGCGACCGAGGAGATCGAGCGCCGCTGGAACGAGCCGAGCGTCGAGCGGTCGACGGTGAGCATCGTCACGCGGTTCGAGACGGTGATCAAGAACGCCGACGAGTTCATCCGCGGCGCGGAGTCGCAGGTGAACGTCTCGCTCGGCGTCGACGACTTCGAGCGGCTGCGCGGCGCGCTCCGCGAGGCGACCGAGCGCGGCGTCCGCGTGAACCTCTCCATCCACACCCCCGACGGGAGCGAGGAGGCACTCCCCGATCCGGCGGAGCTGAGCGACGTCTGTTCGGAGGCGCGCCACCGGCGGCTCCCCTCGCCGTTCGCGGTGATCGTCGACCGGACGAAGACGTGTTTCGCGCCGCACGCGGGGTCGACGAACGAGTACGGCGTCCTCGTCGACGACCGGACCCACACGTACGTGTTCCACTGGTACTTCCTCACGACGCAGTGGGACACGTGGGACCCGATCTACTCGTCGATCGGCGACGAGCCGCCGATCGAGTACGTCGACATCCGCTACTGCGTCCGCGACGTCGCGCCCCTCCTCCGGGACGGCGCGACCGTCAGCGTTCGGGTCGAGGGGGCCGACACCGAGACGGGCGCGGACAGGGTCGTCGAGGGGCCGATCGCCGAGGTCATCGTCACCGGCCCTGAGGACGCGACCGACGCCGAGGTCATCGCGAGCTACGGCGGCCAGGTCGCGATCGTCGTCGAGACCGACGACGGTCCCGTCGAGGTGGGCGGGTGGGGGGCGATGGTCGAGGCCGTCGAGGCCCACCGGATCACCGTCGTCGACGTCGAGGGGTCCGAACGGGCGAGCGCCAGCGCGTGACGGGGCGGGCGCGGGGTCCGCGCCGCGACGACCTCGGCCGCTCAGTCCGCCTGCACGCCGTCGTCGGCCGTCCCGATCTCCGAATCGGCCACGATCCCGTGCGAGATCGCGTCGCCGGAGGCGTCGTCGAACAGGTGGAGGCGCGCGCGGTCGATGACGATCTCGACGTCCTCTTCCTCGCTGATGTCGCTCGACGGGTCGACGCTCATCAACAGCCCCTGTCGCTCCTCGAAGTCGGCCGCTTCGCCCGACGCGCCGAGGATCGGCTTCAGGTAGACGAAGATCTCGTCGCCCATCGGTTCGAGCACGTCGGTCGTGACCGAGAACGTCCTGCTCGGGTCCTCGGCCTCGGCGCTGTTGCTCTTGAGGTAGATGTCCTCCGGACGGATGCCGAACTCCACCGCGTCGCCGGTCCCGACCCCGTCGATCGCCGTGGTGTCGAAGGAGATGGAGTAGCCGTTCGCGTCGAGAGTGCCGTCGCCGACGGTGGCGTCGGCGAAGTTCATCGAGGGCGATCCGATGAATCCCGCGACGAACCGGTTAGCCGGCTCGTTGTAGCAGGTGAGCGGCGGCGCGATCTGCTGGAGCTCCCCCTTGTCGAGGACGGCGATTCGGTCCGACATGGTCATCGCCTCGGCCTGGTTGTGCGTGACGTAGATGATCGTCGTGTCCAGCTGCTTGTGGAGCCGCTGAAGCTCGGTCCGCATGTTGACGCGCAGCTTGGCGTCTAAGTTCGCCAGGGGCTCGTCCATCAGGAACACGTCCGGGTCGCGGACGATCGCTCGCGCGATCGCGACGCGCTGACGCTGACCGCCGGACATCTCGCTCGGCATCCGGTCGAGCATCCCCTGCATTCGGACGACTCGCGCCGCCTCGTCGACGCGCTCGTCCATCTCGTCCTGCGGGAAGTCTCGAAGCCGCAGGCCGAAGGAGATGTTGTCGTACACGTCCATGTGCGGGAACAGCGCGATGTTCTGGAACACCATCGCGATCCCGCGGTCCTTCGGCGGGAGGTTCGTCACCTCGCGGTCGCCGATCAGGATCTCACCCGACGTCGGCTTGGTGAGGCCGGCGATCGTCTCGAGCGTCGTGGACTTCCCGCACCCCGACGGACCGACCAAGCAGATGAACTCGCCGTCTTTCAGGTCGAGGTTCATGTTATCAACCGCCGTTACGTCGTCGTACCGTTTCGTGACGTCAGTAAGTTGTACTCGTGACATGTGTGGTCACTCCTTGAGTGCTCCTTGGGTGAGCCCGCTGATGATCTTGTCCTGTGCGACGACGACGAGGATCGCGACCGGAACGATCGCGATCAGACTCGCCGCCGCCTGGAGGTCGTACCGGACGGTGTACTGCGTCTGGAACGCGATGACGCCGTCGACCACCGGCGCCCACTCCGCCGCGCTGTTGCCGGTCATCAGGAACGAGAAGAAGAACTCGGTGTACACCGTAATGAAGGTGAGAATGCCCGCGGTCGCGACGCCGGGGGCGGAGAGCGGCATGATCACGCGGAACAGCGCGCCGAGCCGGGTCGTCCCCTCGACTCTGGCGGCGTCTTCGAGCCCGTCCGGGATCTGGCCGTAGAACGTCGTCAGTATGAAGATCGCCAGCGGCATCGTGAACGCGCTGAGCGGCGTGACGACCGCGCCGGGCGTCCCGTATATCTCGACCGGGAGCGTGAAGAGCCCGAGCATCGGTACCTGCTGGTTGAACGCCCGGAACAGCGGGATGAACAGCGTCGCCGGCGGGAAGAAGCTGAGCACCAGCAGCGAGAACAGGAGCGGCGTCTTCCCGCGGAACTCCAAGCGCCCGAACGCGTACCCGGCGAGGCTTCCGACGAGGAGCACGAACACCGTCACCGTGAACGCGTAAAACAGGCTGTTGAACATGAACCGCGCGAACGGGACCTGCTGGAACACTTGGATGAACACCGACAGATCGATCGTCGTCGGAAGGAGCGGGATGTCGGTCTGTCCGGGCGGCGCCATCGAGACGTTGAACAGCCAGTACAGCGGGAACAGCGAGGTCGTCAACAGCACTCCACCGAGGAACACCAACATCACGGCGTACGCCTTCTCCGGGTTCTGGATCCAGTCGTCGGCCCACCGCGCGATGCGGGATTTGTTCTCTTCGTCGCCGGTTCCGTCGCCGGAGCCGTCGAACGTTTCCGCGTCGTCGTGGTTGCGTGCGTCGATGCTCATATTACGCTAACCCCAGGCTCTGGTTGCTCCGTCGGATGAATCCGAGGTACACCATGATGAACAGTCCCACGACGATGGCGATCAGGACGCTCACGGCGGCCGCGGAGCCGTACAGCGTCGCGGACCCGAACATAAACTGCGTCACGAGACAGGTCATCGACGGGACGGTCGAACAGCCGACCGTGGTCGACTCGATGATGCCGTACACCCGGAGCGCGCCCATCGTCCGGAACAGCATCGCGACCATCAACACGGGGAAGACCAGCGGGAACGTGATGTATCGGAACCGCTGCCAGCGCGACGCGCCCATCACGTCGGCCACCTCGTAGAGGTCCTGGTTGACGCTCTCTAACCCCGCCAAGATCAGGAGGGCCATGAACGCCGAGGTCTTCCAGATGTCCGCCACCGTCACGATGACGAAGCTGTCGAAGGTGGTGTTGAGAGGCAGATTCGAGAAGATTCCGAGCTGCTGGAGGGGCTCGGTCAACAGCCCGTACCCGGGCCGGAACAGCAGGAAGAAGATCATTCCCTGAATGACGATCGGGATCGCCCACGGCAGGATGATGAGGAGCCGAACGAGCCGTCGGCCCTTGTACTCGGCTTTCATCAGCATGGCGTAGAGGAACCCGAGCAGCGTCTCGCCGGTGACGCTCAACACGGCGAACAGTATCGTCATGAACAGCGCCTGTTCCAAAACCGGCGTCTGGAACGAGGGGTCCACGAACGCCGCCGGCGCCAGCGCGTTGGTGTTCGTGAGCAGTTGGACGTAGTTCGTTATCCCGGAGAACTCGCCCAGCTGACCGCCGGTGAGCACGTCGGCGAAGAACGACATCCTGATCGCCGACGCGAGCGGCCAGAACGCGAACAGCAACAGCACGAGGAACGCCGGTACCAGCAGCAGATACGCGTACGCCTGCTCGCTCAGGTTCTCCGTCCACGTCGCGAGTCCCGTCAGGACGCCGTCTGACCCGCCCGACATCTGCGTCCTGCCCTGTTCAGTTGCCACGGCGATCAACACCCCCCGTGACTGCCCGCCGTTGTGGTACGAGCATCGCCCGCCTGTTTTCCGTGCGAATATTTATCATTGTTGGCTGTTTTACATTTATTTCGACTCCTTCCCCCTGCGACGCCGCCGGGGAGGGGAGCCGGTCAATCGGACGCCGTCACCCCGACTGCTCTTCGATTGCGGCGATCTGTTCCTGCATCGCGCTCGCGGCTTCCTCGGGCGTCTTCTCCTGTCGGAGCGCCGAGTTGACCTCGTTGGCGACGACCGTCCGCTGGTTCGGCCACACCGAGGTCGTCGGCCGCGGGATCAGGTTCTCCGCCGAGTACTGGAGCGCCTCGAAGTACGGCCCGTACGTGTCGCTCTCTTCGACGTAGCTGAACAGCTCCGGCTTCGGCGGCATGTAGTTCGCCGCGTCGAACTGCTGCTGGAGGACCGAGTCCTCCCACCACGCCTTGATCACTTCCTTCGCGGACGCCATGTTGTCGGTGTACGGGTTCATGGACATGATCCATCCGCCCTGCGCGTGCCAGGACCCGTTCGGGCCCTTCGGCAGCGGCATCACGCCGAGCTCCATGTCCGACCCCTCGAAGGCGCTCACGGCCCCGCCGATGGAGTAGGTCCAGTTGCGCTGCGTGACCGCGCTCCCGGCCTCGAAGGTGCTCTTCGTGTCGGGTTCGATCCAGCCGGCCACTTCCGGGGGGGAGACCCCGGCGATGTCCATCGGCGAGAGGCCCTCCCCGTGGATGAGGTCCACTGCGGCTTCGATCCCGTCGATCGACTCCTCCGAGTCGAGGGTGACGGGGCGGTCACCGATCGGTCCGAAGAGGTTGTCCTCACCGCCGAAGAAGGCGCCGCCCATGCTCGTGAGGAACTCGTTGAACGTACAGCAGGCCAGCCCGATGTAGTTGTTCCCCTGCCAGACGTGACCGTAGTCCACGTCAGAGGTCTGCGCCTCGGAGACGATCTGTGAGAACTCCTCCCACGTCGGCGGGTCGGTCCGCCACGTGTCGAAGTCCGAGTCGCCGTATCCGGCGTTCCGCAGCAGGTCCTTCCGGTAGGTGATGACCGGGTAGTCCGGGAAGGTCGGGATCGAGTACAGATCGCCGGTCTCGGGGTGCGTCCCCGTGTCGATCATCGACTGGACACCTTCCTCTTTGACTCGAGAGATGAACTCGTCGTCCATCTCCTCCTCGAGATTGACCAGGTCGTCGCGGACGATGAACGGGATCGTCCATCCGTTGTCCGTCAGAACGAGGTCCGGGTCCGACTCCTCAGCGTTGATCGCGGTCCGGAGCTGCTGTTGCTTGCTGCCGGAGTCCTGCGGCGGCACGACCATCTCGATCGTGATCGAGTCGGGCACGCCCGCCTCGTGTAAGGCCTCCTCCATCCCGGCGTCGACGAACGCCGACCCCGAAAAGACCGTGACGGTCCCACCGATCTCGTCGCCCGAGGATCCCGAGTTCGATCCGTCGCCGCCGCCCCACCGCCGGAACAGCCCGCGAGGCCGGCCGCCCCCACCGCCCCCGTGGCTGCGAGATACTGCCGTCGCGAGACGCCGTTCGGAGTGCTACCTTCTGACATCATTTGGTCATAAGGAATAATCATTAATATAAGTAGGGGTATTTACAACAGGAGATGTTAACAATATCAGCGTCAGGGAAATCGGGACGGAAACCGCCGTTACGCGGTAAAATCGTTCGAATCGACAGATCTCGACCGAGCGGCCGCGATCCCCGCGGGTTCGATCGCCGCTCGCCCGACCGCCACCGCGACGGGCGGCCGGGTGACCGCAGACTTGATGAGGCGGTGGGCGGAACTCCGTGGGAATGAGTCCCTCGACGCCGATCGGCCTCCGGCGGTCGGAGCACACCGGCGAAAACCGCTGTTGGCCGTGTACGGCGGTCAACGTCGCCGTCGTCGCTGTCGCCGCCGCGGCGGTGTCGATCGCGAGCCTCCCGGCCGCCGCCGTCGTCTCGGCCGCCGGTCTCGCGCTCGTCTGGCTCCGCGGGTACGTCGTCCCGGGGACGCCGCGCTTCGCGCCGCTGCTCGTCGCCCCGATCCCCGGCAGCGAGGCGCTGTTCCACGGCGCGGACGCCGCCACCGACGGCGGCCGCGCGCCGGCGGCCGGGAGCGGCTCGCTCGACCCGGACGACGTCGACGGCGAGGCGCTCCTCGACCGACTCCTCGCGGCGGGCGTCCTCGGAGTGGACGGCGACGCCGTCGCGCCGACCGACGAGTACCGCGACCGCTGGAACGCCGAGATGGCGCGGCTCCGCATCCGCGAGACGGAGGCGATCGCCGACGTCGCCCGGGAGATATCCCCGGCGACCGAGTCCCGAGTCGTCCGCGGCGACGGCGACGCCGACGGCGACGAGTGGGTCGCGCTCTCCGCCGCCGGCGCGAACACGGTCGACGAGACGTGGCTCCGCCGGCCGGTGGCCATCGCCGAGATCGCGGGCTACCGCGCCGCCGAGCCCTTCCTCTCGGACGAGTCGTTCCGGCTCGCGGCGGCGCGGACGAACCGGATGTTCCTCGACGCCTGTCCCGACTGCGAGGGCGACCTGAAACGCGGGGTCGACCTCCCCTGTTGCGGCGGCTACACCGGCCCCGACGAGGAGCCCGCCGAAACGCTCGCCTGCCCGGACTGCGGGGTCCGACTCTTCACCTTCCCGCGGGAGTAGCGGTCTCGGTCGGCGCGGGAGACCCGCTCTCGACCGGTCCCGGTCCGCGGTACGTTTGTATAGGTAGCATCCGTCATCCCTCCCATGAGCATCCCGTCGGAGGCGGCGTTCGCCCGCCGATGGCGAGCCCTCTCGCCGGCAGAGCGCCGCGAGTTCGTCGCCGCGCTGTGGGCGGCGCGGGGCTGGGAGACGACCCGCGAGGCGGCCGAGCCGAGCGTCGTCGTCGCCCGTCGCGACGGCCGCGTTCGACGGATCGCGGTCGGGACGCCCGTTCCGGACGACGCCGACGCGGTCGTCGGGGACGGAGCGCGGCGCCTCCTCGCCGCGTCCCCCCGGCGCCGAGCCGACGCGGTCGGGGCGGCGTACGTCTCGCCGGCCGACCTCCGCGAGCGGCTGTGCTACGGGATCGACCGCGACGCGGCGGACCGGCTGTTCCGCCGGCGCTTCGGCGTCGACCTCGCGGCCGCCGGCGCGGCCGCCGCCGCGGGTCCCGGCGGCGTCCGACGCCGCGCGTCGCGACTCCGGCGGTCGGTCTCGGACGAGAGGCGGACCGCGCTCGCCGTCGTCGCCGTCGCCGCCCTGGTGGCGGCCGCCGCGGTCCTCGCCGCGGGCGGGCCCTCGGCGTTCGGCGGGGTCACCGGGCTCGGTCCCGGCGTGGGGGAGCCGACTCCCCCGTCGCCGCCGGCAGGCGGGGAGTACGCGGCCGCCGCGAGCGCGATCGGGACGGCCGAGTCCGCGGAGCGCGGCGCGGCGACGCTCGACGACGCGGCGTCCCTCGGGCTCTACGAGGACGCGCTCACGGGCACGGTGGGGTCGACGGCGCGGACGCCGCCCGGCGTCTTCCTCACCGGCGTCTACGACGCGGACGCGCTCGCCGACGCCCACGTCGCCGCCGCGTCGACCCTCTCGTCGGCGTCCGTCCTCCTCGTCGCGTCCGGGCCCGCGAACGCGACGGACCTCGACGCGTCGACCGGGGGCCGCGTGGGGATCGCCGGCGACGGCGGCGTCGAACTGGCGGTCGCCTCCGAGCGCCGGTACCGGATCGCCGCCTCGGCGAACGCGTCGGTCCCGAACGCGCCGGTCCCGAACGCGAGCCGCGACGGGGTCGTCGAGGTGTTCGCCGACGGCGACGCCGTCTACGAGCTGGCCGCGGGGTCCGGGGGCGTAGAGACCCGTCGCGTCCCGCCCGCGGCGGCGCCGAACGCGACGGCGCTCGCCGGCGAGGTCGCCGCGGAGCCGATCCGGCGGTTCCTGAACGGGAGCGAGTCGACGGTCCGCCCGGCGGCCACGGAGATCCCGCTGTACCGGGTCGAGGTGCGCGGCGAGCCCCGCGCGCTCGGCGAGGAAGTCAGCGACTTCCGGGCGGTCGCGTTCGTCAGCGCCGACGGCCTCGTCCTCGAGCTGTCGGCGACGTACGTCCACGAGCCCACCGGCGAGCGCGTCCGGGTCGCGTTCCGGTACGACCGTCTCGGCGACACCGCCGCGGTCCCGCCGGCGTGGTATCCCGAGGCCTCCCCGGACGGCGACGACGGGGCGTCGACCTGACGGTCGCCCGCCCCGCCGTCGGGGTCCCTCGCTGCACGTAGTCGCCGTCGCCCTCAATCGTCGCCGGCTTCAGTCGCCGCCGGCTTCAGTCGCCGTCGCCCGCTCGGCGCTCGGCGGGTTCCGCCGCGGCGGCGGACGGGGGACCCGACCGCTCGACGCCCGCGCTCTCGGGGATCGAACCGTCGGTCGCGGTGACCGTCACGTCGCGTTTCGGGTACGGGATCTCGATGTCGGCCGCGGCCAGCGCCTTGTACAGCGCGCGATTGAGCTCGTGCTGTACGCGTCGGCGCCGCGTCGGCCCGTTGACCCAACAGAGGATCTCGTACTGCAGCGCCGAGTCGCCGAACGAGCGCAGCCGGGCCCGCGGCTTCGGCGAGTCGAGGACCAGCGGCTCCGCCTGCACGACCTCGAGCGCGAGCGCCTCGAACGCGTCGACGTCGGTCCCGTAGGCGACGCCGATCGGGACCCGAACGCGGCGCCGGCGCTGCGGCGCGGACTCGTTCGTCACCTTCGCGGCGTTGAGCGCCGCGTTCGGCACCGTCACCAGCACCTCGTCGCGGGTGAGCAGCGTCGTCGAGCGCACGCCGACTTTGATCACGGTCCCGGCGGTGCCGTCGTCGAGGACGATGTAGTCGCCGATCTTGTAGGTGTCGTCGAAGTAGAGCGCGATCCCGCCGAAGAAGTTCGCGACCGTGTCCTTCGCGGCGAAGCCGACCGCGATGCCGGCGACTCCCGCGGCGCCGAGCAGGGGCGTGATCTCGATGCCCCACAGCCACAGCAGCGTGCCGGCGCTCCCGACGAGCACCGCGAGCGTCCAGACGTTCGAGAACACGGGCGCGAAGTCGAACCGACCGCCCTCCTCGTTGACGGCGGCGACGAGCCGGTTCACGACGGTGTTCGCCGCGTGCGCCCACACGAGGACGATCACCGACAGCGACGGCCGACCGAAGACGCTATCGAGCAGCCGGGGGCTCACGAGCACCGAGGTCCGGACCGACGGCACCTGCGTGAGGAGGTACACCCCGACGAGCGCGGCGGTGACGACGAGCGGCGCGCGCAGCGAGGAGATGACGATGTCGTCGTACCCGGAGTCGGTGGCCGCGACGTACCGGCGGGCGACCCGCAGGACGGCGAACTCCATTCCCACGGCGGCGACGATCGAGACCACGAGGACCGCGACCGTCGCCTCGACCGCCGTGAGCCCCTCGAACAACGTCAGCGGCGACGGAATCATACCGTCCGGAGGCGAGTGCGCGAGATAACCGTTTCTGCGGAGTCGGTCTTCTACTCGAACCGCTTCCGGACGCTCTCCGCGTGCGCCTCCAACCCCTCGGCCTCCGCGAGCGTCGTGACCGTCTCCGAGAGGTCGGCGAGCGCGTCGCGGTCGAGCCGCTGGACCGTCGACGACCGGAGGAAGGTGTCGACGGAGAGCCCGCCGTAGCGCTTCGCGCCGCCGTTCGTCGGCAGCACGTGGTTCGTCCCGGCCGCGTAGTCGCCGGCGGCGACGGGCGAGTACGCCCCGAGGAAGACGGAGCCGGCGTTCGTGATCCGATCTAAGAGGGCCTCGTCGTCGTCGGCGACGATCGAGAGGTGCTCGGCCGCGTACTCCTCGGCGAACAGCACGGCCTCGGGCATCGACCGGGCGCAGAGGACGCCGGAGGCGTCGTTGTCGAGGGCGGCCCGGATCGTCTCTTCACGCTCGCGGTCCGCGGCCTGCTCGTCGACCGCCTCGGCGACGGCGGCGGCGAGGTCGGCGTCGGCGGTGACGGCGACCACGGAAGCGTTCGGGTCGTGCTCGGCCTGCGCGACGAGGTCGGCCGCGACGAGGTCGGGGTCGGCCGTCTCGTCCGCGAGCACGAGCACCTCGCTCGGCCCCGCGAGGAAGTCGATCTCGACGTCGCCCTGCACGACCGCCTTCGCGGCGGTGACCCACTTGTTGCCCGGGCCGACCACCTTCTGCGCGCTCGTCACCGTCTCCGTCCCGTACGCGAGCGCGGCGATCGCCTGCGCGCCGCCGACCTGGTACACCGCGTCGGCGCCGGCCTCGTGGACCGCCGCGAGTGTGACCGGATTCAGGTCCTCGGCCGGCGGGGTCGCGACCGCGACGTGGTCGACGCCCGCGACCGTCGCCGGGATGACCCCCATCAGCGCGCTGGAGGGGTACGCGGCCGCGCCGCCGGGCACGTACACCCCCGCGCGGTCGATCGGCCGGAACCGGCGGCCCAGCTCTCGGCCGCCGAACTCGTCGCGCCAGTCCTCGGGGCGCTGCCGCTCGTGGAACTCGCGGACGTTGGCGGCGGCTTCTCGGACCGCGTCGATGACCGGATCGTTCGCGTCGTCGAGCTCGGCGTGCGCGCGCTGGGCGTCGTCGGTGACGTCGATGTTGCCGACGGTGACGCCGTCGAACTCCTCGGCGAACTCCCGCAGCGCGACGTCGCCCTCCTCGCGCACTCTGCCGACGATCTCCGCCACGTCGTCGCGGACCGCGTCGACGCCGGCGTCGCGCTCGAAGAAGGCGCGCCGTTCGGCGGGCGAGAGGTCGGCGACGGTTCGTACGTCCATGCGCTCACTCCGGGCCGCGGTCAAAAGGGCGTTCCGACTCGGCGCACCCCGGGCGCGAGGGCGGTCGACGCGTCTCCCCGTCTCACTCCAACCGTCTGACCCCGGTCACGTCGAGCGTCGCGAGCGCGACGAGGACCGCCAGCAGCCCCGCCGCGGCGAAGAGGATCGGCGCGGACAGCGCCACGGCCAGCTCGTAGGGCGCGACGAGGCGAGTCGTGCCGCGGACGACGAACGAGAGGAAGACGAGCCCGAACGCGAGCAGGGCGAGCCCGACGAAGCGGGAGCGGTTCATTCGGCGCCTCCGGGCCCCGTTCAGTCCGACTGCGCGACGCCCGAGCCGTGCGGTCCGTGCTCGCGATGGTCGCGCGTGCCGTCGAAGCCGCGACACATCTCGTAGAACACCGCTTCCGGGTCCTTGTTCCACTGCCACTTCCAGCGCGTCCGGACGAGCAGCGAGATCTTGCGGGCGAAGGAGAGCTCCGGCGTCGTCGACACCGTGTCGTACCCCAGGTCCCGGATGAGCCGGTGGTGGTCCGCGTACAGCACCGCCGCGAGCAACACCGCCAGCTGACAGTCCTCGGGGAGGTACTTGATCCCCGCGACCCCCTCCTCGTAGAGCCGCTCGGTCCGGGCGAGCTCCTCGCGGACCGCGGCCGCGACGTCGGCGTCGAACTCCAGCTCGAGGATCTGCTCCTCGCTAACGTCGTGTCGCCGGAGGGTCTCTAGGGGGAGGTACACCCGGCCGCGCTCGACGACGTCCTCGCGGACGTCGCGGATGAAGTTCGTCATCTGGAACGCCTCGCCGAGCTTGGTGGCGTGCGGAAGCGCCGCCGCCTCGGTCTCCTCGTCGAGATCCATGATCGCGGTCATCATCCGCCCGACCGCGGCCGCGGAGCCGTCCATGTACGTCTCCAGCTCCTCGTACGTCTCGTAGCGGTCGGTGTCGATGTCGCTCTCCATCGCGTCGACGAACGAGCGGACGTCCTCGTCGGCGATCCCGTGTTCAGCCTTCACCTCGGCGAACGCCTCCAACACGGGGTCGTCGGTCGGCTCCTCGCCGAGAGCGGCCCGCCGGAGCCGGTCGAGCTCGGCGCGCTGTTCGGCCGGCGGCCCGGTGTCCTCGGCGTCGACGACCTCGTCGGCGATCCTGAAGAAACCGTACAGAACGTACGTTGCATGGCGGATCCGCTTCGGAAGCAGCCGGGTGGCGACGTGGAAGGTCTTGCCCGTGCGACGCTGGATCCGCTTGCTCCGGGCAACCTGTGTGTGCTCTACCATGGTGACCCCTGCCGGTCGGAGAGGAGGGTCAAGAGCGGGTCGCCGGTCATAAGGGAAAAATCGGCCTCCAAGAACATAACAGTTCGCACATCCATTGTTGTTTTCATGTCGGCTATCCGTTAATTCTGTGTTTATTCGGGAGACGCGAAGGAGGTACGCCACCGGCGAAAACTCGGGCTCGGCGCCGCCTCGCGGTCAGTAGAACGTGTCGCTGCAGTCGTACACGACTCCGTGGGCCGGGCAGACGTACTTGCAGTGTCTGTGGTACATCGGGCTCTCGCAGATCGGGCACGGCCGACCGCCGGACCCGCCGGTCGGCCCGCCGCCCGTGTTCCCACCGCCGTCGCCCTCGCTCATGCGGTTCGGTACGGTCGCCGGAGGCATAACCGATCCCCTCCGCGCCGCGAGGCCGCCTCTCGCGGTCGCTCCGACCCACTGTAAGTATCGGTCTCCCTGACCAGTCAGGCCGACGCCAGCGAGTCGTACACCGACTGCGCGACGCGCTCCTCGCCGAACGGGAGCGTCAACACGCCGCCCCAGCCGTCCTCGGTGAGCGCGCTCACCG
>NZ_NHPF01000011.1:0-1448 GCF_002252925.1 Halorubrum sp. Ea8 | reverse complement strand
CGGTGAGCGCGCTCACCGTCGGCTCGTCCAACTCGACCCGCCGGACCTCGGTCCCGTCGAGGGCCATCGACACGACGAACCGCTCCGGCTCGTCGACCGCGCCGGACGCGGCCAGTCGCTCCTGGAAGGCGTCGATCCCGTCGTCGCCGAGCGCGACGTACACGAGGTACTCGCCGTCGTCGTCGAAGACGCCCTCGACCTCGTCGAGGTCGCCGGCGCCGAACAGCCGCCGGTCGTCCTCGCCGTCCCGGAGGAGCCGCGCCTCGAACGGGGCCTCCGGATCGACGTCGACCGCGCCGGCCGGACCGCCGCTCTCGTCGCCTCCGGTCGAGCCGCCGCCGACCGGATCGTCGTCGATCGCTCCGTCGCCGGACGCGCCGTCGCCGCCCTCGCCGTCCGTCACCGCCGTCGCCCCGGCGAAGCCGACGGCACCGACCGCGCACGCGGCCCCCGCCCCGGCGAGCATTCCGCGTCGAGAGAGTTCCATACTCGACGGTCCCCGTCGGGGTTCAAAAGGGTTACACGCCGATTCACGCCGCTGATAACGGGTCCCGGTGGCGGATTCGGCGGCTCACTATCAGCCCCCGCCGGCTCACGCGTCCGCGAACTCAACCTCCTCGCGCAGCGTCGTCTCGCCGAACAGCCAGTCCGCGTGGTCGACGGCGTACTCGCGGTGGTCCTCGGTGATGTAGCCGAGCGCGTCCTCGACGACGACGGGACGGTAATCACGCAGGCCTGCGCTGCCGGCCGTGTGAAGGACGCAGACGTTCGCGAGCGTTCCGCAGATCAGCAGGTCGTCGATCCCGTGCGCGTCGAGGTACCCCTCCAGCTCGGTCCGGTAAAAGGCGTCGTAGGTGTGCTTCTCGACGACGTGGTCGTCAGTGCGGACGTCGAGCCCCTCGACGAGCTCGGCGTCCCACGACCCCTCGACGACGTGTTCGCCCCAGCGGTCGAACTCGTCGTAGTAGTGCGTCTCGTCGAACTGCTCCGGCGGGTGGACGTCGCGGGTGTAGACGACGCTCGCGCCCGCCTCGCGCGCCTGCTCGACCAGCGCCGTCACCGGCCCGATCGCCGCCTCGCTCGGTTCGGCGTAAAGGCTCCCGTCCGGGTGACAGAAGCCGTTCTGCATGTCGACGACGATCACCGCGGTCTCGGTCGGATCGTACGGCATACGCGGCGATTGGGGTCCCGGTGTGAAAAATGCGAAGCCGGCCGTCGCGTCGCCGCCGGCGACCGACGGACCGGCAAACTACTTACCGGGTCGGTTGTAATCGCCACTATGCGACGGGTTCTCACCCTCTCGGTCGTCGCCGCGATCGCACTCCTCTCGCTCGGGGTCGGGGGAGTCGCCGCTGGCCCGGTCGCGGATAGCGTCGCTCCCAGTCAGACCGCGGATAGCGTCGCTTCCGGTCCGACGGACGTCGCCGCCGGCGACGTCCGTCGGACCG
>NZ_NHPF01000119.1:0-5266 GCF_002252925.1 Halorubrum sp. Ea8 | reverse complement strand
AGAATCTGTTCAACACAGCATTCGCATCAGTTCTCGAACCGATCTATCGGGTGCTTGCGCCGACACCGATCGACTGGTTCGGCGATCTCGCCGCATTGGGGCTCGGGATCGGTGCGTCACCGCTCCGAGCGATTGGCGCAATGGGATTCACAGGAGTGTTCGTCGTCATCGCGGTTGCGTCGCTGTACCGACTCGCAGCGTGGCTCTGGTACGCCGACGGCGTTCACATCACCCACGAAGTCGAGCGATCGGTTGATAGATCATCCCGGTTGGGCGGGCTCTCACGAATTCTCTCACAGCCAGTCTTCGGGGTTGTCGCAGTCGATTGGAAACGCGCTCGTCGGTCACCGATCTCGCTATCGTTCGCGCTGTATCCCCTGATCGTCCTCGCCGGTCCGATTGTCACGGCCGTCCAGACAGGGGAGATCGGAACGGGGCTTCCGTTGTGGATTTTACTCAGTGGAACGTGGGTTGCCGGGTCGTTGTTCGCGCTCAACGTGGTGGGTCANNGTCACACTGCTCTCGGATGCCCCCGAGCGCTCGCTGGTTATCGGCCACGTCGTCTCTGGAGCGCTTCTCATAGCGCCCGTGACCGTCGCGGCAACCGTTATTACAGGCCTCCTCAGTCCGCACTCGGTGCCGGTCGTCATGAGTCTCGGGGCGGCAGCTCTTGTGTTGTCAATCGGGTCGGGCGCGATCGCGACCGGCGTCGGGATCGGGTTCCCACGCTTTGAGGCGGTTAGCGTCTCTCGAAGCACGAAAGCGATCGTCCCGAGCGCTCTCGCGTTCGTCACCTATTCGATTATGGTGCTCGTCGTTGCGCTCCCGACCGGTCTCGCTCACTCTGGTATTACTGGTCACGCGCTCGCCTCGGTCGTCGGTATTAATCAATTCGTGATCGGTCTTAGTGGGACCCTTGTTTCGGCCGTACTCGCGTGTCTCGTCGGTCTCATCTCAATGTACATCGCACGAGATCGTGTTCGCAACTATCGTCTCGGGTGAGCGATCCGTCACGAGTCTCGTGGAGTCGGAGTGTGAGTTCTGTGTCCGTTTTCCGCGTCTCTAGTGAAACTCTCAACTGTACAACTCGTACAACGTTGTGAGTGCTACCGCGTGGACCGTTCCGACAGTCATCACACTGAGTACGACGCCAACGTACGGGATCGCTACCAGCCATCCCGACGTCAACCCTATCCCTACGATCAGCGCAAACAACGGGACACCGTGGCCACGAGAGCGTCGCCAACTCTCCACTGGGGCACTCCGTAGTGGTTCAGCGAACAGGACAGCGACCGGGAGCAAGAACAATCGAACGGCGACAAACGCCAACACTGCGAACGCACCGAGCGCGACGAGGAGTGAGTTTACAGAAACATCGAGATCGATCGCCGTTCCCAAGTGGGTGATGAGGTACACCACCGAGATCCCTCCCGTATAAACGAGAAACCGCCGCCGTGAGACCATTCGGTCGCTTGCCCGTACCATCGTGATCCCCCCGGCGGTAGCAATGGCTCCGATCGCGAGGAGTTCGAGTCCGACGGCATACAGAAGCACGTCCAGTGGGAGATTGATCAGCGCGTCGAGTGAGCGACTGGTCGCCGTCGTCCCTGTCGGATACACCGTATATACGATCTGGAGAGTCGACCCCGACACGGGGGGCTCAACCGGTAGCGGGTCACGTATCCGGAATCGACCGATCACCGTCAGCACACAGCCAGCCACGAGAAACGGGAGCCAGAGCGTCGGCATCGATCGGAGCGTCCGGACGATCTCTGCACCCCCTGACGCCGAATCGCCCCCACGAGACCTCTGGTCGTCGGATGGGTGCTTCGAGAAGTCGTTCGGTGCTCTGTCGTCTCCAGCCTCCATATCTGGGTTCTGAGTCATGACTGCTCCCCCAGTGCCAGCACACGACGGCGATTGGTTACGTACAGGCGACCGTCGCCGATGATCGGCGGAGAGAGTGGAACTTGCTCCGGTTCGTAGCTGAACCGTTCGATTCCGCTATCGACGTCGAACGCACGGAGTCTCCTCTTCTCTTCCACGACATAGACAGTCCCATCGGCAACCACCGGCTTCGACTCACCGACAAACTCACGTGACCAGTACGACTCGCCGGTATCGAGATCGAGCGCGTGGAACGTGTCGTTCCCGTCGCTCAGGAGTACCCTGTCGTCTGTTACGGCCGCCGTACCTTCAGTCGCGTTCCCGTCAAGATCACGCTCCCAGAGCGGCTCGCCGTCCTCGTTGTCGAGTAACGCGACGTCATTTCGCGATGTGACGATCACTCCCGCGTCCGTTACCGGCGTACACAACTGCATCTGATCGTCACGATCCCGGTTCCAGCGCTGCGTTCCATCCTTGATGTCGTACGCCGAGACCTGTCCCGGCCAGTTCGCAACAAATAGCGTGCCATCCTTGATCGTTGGCCGTCCAAACTCGGCGGAGATGACCTCGTCCTCTTGGACAGTCACGCGCCATTCGACGGAGCCGTCGCTGGCGTTCATCGCGGCGATGTCGTTTGTTCCGACGACGGGTGTATACACCATCCCGTCGTGGACGACCGGGTTCGTAGTCGGCGTATGGCTGACAGTGGGTCGATACTCCCCGTATGGCGGTCCATGCCATCGTTCACTACCAATTCCCCGATCGATTCCGGGGATCCCGATCCCGCCGGTGGCGTTGAGACCGTACGTGCCGCCCGTCGACGTGACTGCGAGCGTTGGTGACCGGTACGGCTTCGCGTTGGCGGCGGCCAAACTGGACGTGTACGGACCGCGTCGAACGAACTGTTCAGTTCCGTCTTCGACACGGAGCGCGACCATCCCTCTCCCGGTGGCATAGAGCGTGTCCCCAATTCTGATCGGAGAGCTCGCCCCGTGAAACCATGATGGTGTGTCGTAGATCCAGACGGGTTCAACGTCAGTTACGGGACCCGAGACGGCGGAGTTGTATCGGGTTCCTGCCGGATCGTACCCAGCCATCGGCCACGCTTGGTCCGCGGCAGCGGTCTCCACAGCTGAGCCAGTGATGGCCGTACAACTACTGCCGGCAAGGAGTGCGGTGGCTCCCACTAGTACGCGTCTTCTGGAGGGCATCCCGGTGTGAATTTCAGAAATCAGCCAATACAATTGATTGTACCGGTCCGTAGCTCGAGGCTGGAGGATTGGGATTTTAACTTACGAGTCGAAAGTGTGTGTATGGTCCCCCGCCGATCACTCCTCATCGGAGGCCTCCTGCTCGTTGGTCTCCTTCTTGTTGGAAGTGCGTTCGCAGTCGGTACGCCAGAACCCACAGTCACACTTGAAAATCAGGACAATGAGACTCACTATGTGACGGTGTATACAGTCTCAGACGAAGACCTCGCAGGATACGTTAATTTTGAGGTGACGACCGACGACGGCGATCGGAAACATGTCACATATTCTGACCTCGTCTGGCCCGGCGACTACGAGAATGTGACGCTCGTAGATGACGAGATTGAAACAATGACATTCGTCGTCGAACCCGGAGAAACGGTCGATGGTACGGTTACGAGTTGGTCGAAGGGAGACGTAACCGTGTATATCGCGGAACGAGGGCCAAACCGAGAACACGCGTCATCTCAGATCGTCACTTGTGGAACTCGCGGCCAGACACACTCGTTCACACTACAGGAATTGGGAGGTGGTGGCACAACGACGTGTGGCGGTGGATATAGCTGGATATTTCGATAGAGAATAGACCCACTGTCACAGTTCCGTTGTTCTATCTTCCCATCCGATGTGTCTGACTGTATTCACAGCCACTCGTAGACTGGCGGAATGAGCTCAAGTGAGGTGGCTGCGAGGTAAAGCCCTGTTACCACAAATCCAAGGCCGACCACGATCCCGAGCGTCGATGTGGCCGCGAAGAGTGCCTGACCACCGGCGACCACGAGCACAAAGGCGATACCGACGAGCAACAGCGTCCCAATCACGTCGAGAAGGGCATCTTTGACTGCGGCGTGAACGACCCTGTAGAGAGCAGCCTCGTCAAATCCTGACGCCATTTCACTGTCGGATCCCGACACCGACTCGGAGGCAGGGCTGTCCGGGTCCGAAGAGCGTGAATCGGAGACCATGCATTCCCAATACCTACAGGTACGGCGTAATTGTTCTCACCCTCCTCCGAGCGAATCGAGAGGAATACTAGCGGCCGACTCTGTTGATGTCTTGTCCATCAGACATAACATAGCGTGAAACAGCCGGTCGTTGAAGAGTGCGAATTGACCGGTAGATTCAACCCTTTGCGTAAGGAATCCTTACGCATACAATGGCATCTGATGAACCTGAAGTAACCACAGTAACCTCGAAGGGACAGATCACGATCCCGAGTAAACTCAGAGACCAATTCGGACTCGAACAGGGGACGAAGCTCATGGTTGTCCCGACGGAGTATGGTCTCGTGTTAAAGAAAGTCGACCTCCCATCGATCGAGGAGTTTCAACAGCGTGTTGAAAACCGGACAGACGCGGGCGAAACGTCTCTCGACGAGGTCACTCGACTCGTCCACGAGGCGCGGGACAGCGACGAATGAGGGCGGTGCTGGATACGAACGTCCTCATCTCGGGCGTCATCGCAACCGGCGTGCCACACGAACTTCTCGTCAAGGGATTCGAACGCGAGTACCAGATCGTCGTTTCGGTGGAAACGCTCACCGAGTTCCGTGAAACGCTGCTCAAGTACCCAGAGCGCTTTCACATGAGCGAACACGAGGTACAACAGGAGGTCGAACTGGTCCGATACTATTCGGAGTTCGTCGATCCGCAGGAAGACATTACGGCGGTTGAGGCGGACCCCGACGACGACAAGTTACTTGAAGCGGCCGTCGCCGGTGACGTCGATTACCTTGTCTCCGCCGACGGACACCTGCTCGATCTCGACTCGTTCCGTGGGATCGATATCGTCGAACCGAGGACGTTCTATGATCGACTCGACGCGTCGTGAATATCCAGTACGAGCGATCTGTTCTCAGTCTGTACTGAGCGTTCTGTGAGTCCCCTGTATCGATCGTAATCGGAGCAGAATGTATCATCAGCTAAGAATTCAGCAGAGCCTAGCGGCCAACATTTTACGATATACACATGCGGTATACACAAACTGACTAGTGAAATCTGCCCTGTATTAAGGGATTTAACAGAGTCGCATCTCGATGAATGCCGGGTCGACCTCGTCGTAGACGAGCAGCGAGACACTATCCACGATCGAGGATGTAACCGCAAATCTGTAGTCGGGATTGAACGCGA
>NZ_NHPF01000084.1:0-1248 GCF_002252925.1 Halorubrum sp. Ea8 | reverse complement strand
ACGATTAAAGCCAGAACGTGGTTTGGTCAGTTTCGAGAGATCGTCCTAAAGGCTGCCATCAGAAACATCGAGCAGTCTCTCACCGCCTGAACCACGTGAATTCGAGCGTCTAAACAAGGCCCAGGGCGCATATCAAACATCGTGAGCAGGTTCAATTCGTCGTGTAGGGCGGGATAGACGCGTACGACAGCAATCAGAGCAGACGCGAATAGACCAGAGGACTACGCTACGTACTGTCTCGATACTTAGAATAATAGGTGAAGATTCCAAAAGCCAACCCACCTGCTGCTCCCGGTATTGCGGCAGAAATCACGCTAGCGTCCGAGAGAAGCACGTCTATCGAAACCCACAGCAGTACCCAAACGACAACGTTCATCGGAATATAGAGCCACGGATTCGTCCGACTCCATACGCCTTCAGCCATTTTGTCGCTCTTATTAGGCTTGTTAGGTAATTCTTCTGAATCTGATAGTGATCCGAGCTAATTCCGTGACCGACACACCCTCTGTATCTCGCACGACGCTCCTGACGGGGAATGAGTAGGTTTCTGCGGTCGTGCTGAATACACAGCGCGTCTCGGTCACCGGGCTCTCGGGCATTGGTGAGAGGATGAAGGCTCCCTATCGAGAAACTGCGGCGGCGTGCGCCGCTGCGTATCCCGGACTACAGCAGACGTTGAGCGCGTATCGGACGTAACGCGGGTCGGTTGGCGTCGCCTACGCCAGCGCGATTCCCGCCGCGACGGCGAGACTCGTCAGTGCGAGGCTGACGAGCGCGACTGTTGTCCGGCTGTGGTGTCCGTCGCGGTCGTCGGAGTCGAACCCACGACCGGTCAGAACGCCGAGGCCGACAGCAACCGCGGAGAGGCCACCGGCGAGCGCCAGCGTCGTCCAGAGTTCCAGTCCGTGCTGTGCGACTTCTCGTGTAGCCGTCCCGGCGAGAAGGACGCCGGTTGCTATCGGGGCGGCGGCTGTCGCTTTGTTGGAGGGCATCAGTCAAATATCCAACGCGCGTCTAAAAACAGTGGCGATGCCGTTCCGCGGACAGTGGTCGGTACAGGCGACCCAAGAATCGTTCAGTACAGACTAGGTATTGACTGCTCAGAGTGATCGGTCAATGTTGTGACTGAGACAAGCAATAGTGAGTTCACGGAACTGCTTCCACCATCGTCGGGAGCGAACAAACGCACCGTACTTCCGCTTGAGCGTTGAGTTGACCGCCTCGGATTGACTCCGCTGGCCGTAGAGA
>NZ_NHPF01000145.1:0-2357 GCF_002252925.1 Halorubrum sp. Ea8 | reverse complement strand
TCGCCGACCGGATCGGCGGGATCGTCACGCGGCGAGCGCTCCCCGCGGTCGCGACCGGGAACGCCGAGCGGTTCGGCGCGGCGGTCGCGGAGATCGGCCGGCTCAACGGCGCGTGGTACGCCGACGAACAGGGCGGCGTCTACCGGCCGCCCGTCGGCGACGTGGTGGCGTCGCTGTCGGCGTCCGCGTCGGTGTTCGGCGCGGGGCAGTCCTCCTGGGGCCCGACCGTGTACGGCGTCACGGACGCCGCCAACGCCGACGCCGCGGCGGCGGCGGGCGAGCGCGCGCTCGACGAGGCGGGCGTGGCAGGATCGGTCGCGGTCGTCCGCGCGGCCGAGGGCGGGGCGCGGCTGACCGACTGACCGAGCCGTCGCCGTCCCCGCGGCTCTCCGGTCGCCGGCGACACCCCCACACGAGCAACAACACTAAGCGGGGCGGCGACCCCGTACGGGACATGACGAGCGTTCCGTTCGGCGTCGCCCGCCTCGACTCGATCCTCGGCGGCGGCGCGCCGCCGGGCAACGTCGTGCTGCTCGCCGGCGAGTCCGGGGCGGGCGCGCGCGAGTTCCTGTACACCAGCGCGGCGATGAACGCCCTCGGGCGCGCCGACGCGGAGCTGTTCGACCTCTACTACGGCGACCTCCCGGCGGACGCCGCGCTCCCCGACGAGGTCCACTACCTGTCTTTCACCGCGGACACGGACGCGCTCACCCGGGAGATGCGGTTCACGATGGCCGACGAGATCGTCGACGCCGCGATCGGCGAGATCGATTTCCGGGACCTCTCGCCGGAGTACTTCCAGCTGAGCCCGATCCCCCGCGACTGGTACGAGGACGAGACGGCGTCGATCACCGAGCTGGGCGACCGCGGGGAGTACGAGGACGTGCTCACGGCGTTCGGCGACTACCTCTCGGCGAACGCCGACGGCAGCTTAGTCTGCATCGACTCCGTCACCGACCTCGTCTCGATGGTCGACGAGGACACGAAGTGGAGCGACGTGTCGATGGTGATGAAGGGGCTCAAGAAGGCCGCCTACCAGTGGGGCGGGCTCATCCTCGTGTTGGTGAACACCGACTCGCTCACCGACCGGGAGTTCGGCGCCCTGATGGACGCCGCCGGCGGCACGCTCCAGTTCACGTGGGAGAGCGGCGGCTCCCAGCGCGCCCGGACCATGTTCGTCCGCGAGTTCCGCGGCGTCCTCTCTCGACTGGAAGCGGAGAACATCGTCCGGTTCGAGACCGAGATCCACGAGGGCGGATTCGACATCAGCGACGTTCGGAAGATCCGGTGATGGGACTGGACGGGAGGGGAGGCCTAAATGTGACTGAATGGGACGTGACGGAACGGGACAGGACGTGACGGAACGGGACAGGACGTGACGGAACGGGACAGGACGTGACGGAACGGGACAGGACACGTGACGGAACGGGACAGAACGGGACGCGAACCGCGCTCCGGCCTCACCGCTAACTATCGTTTCAGAGAATGACGCGACAGATTACTTAAGTCTCCCCGTTAAACAGAGCATAATGGCGGGGGACCTTCGATGAGCGACCTCGATCCGGCCGATAGGACGGTCGACGCCGCGACCGAGGCCGCCGCCGACGAGACCGGCGTCGACCGCGAGGAGCTGCTGAAGCGCGCGATCGTCGCGCTCGCGGAAGAGGAGGGGATCGACGTGCCGGACCGCGAGGAGGTCGCCGCGATCGAGTCGCGGCTCGACGACCTCGACGCCGAGGTCGACGAGAAGGTCGAGGACCTCCGAGAGCGCTTCGTCGAGCTCTACCGCGACCTGGAGGCGAAGGCGCCGGCCGACCACGCGCACGCCGAGACGGCGAAGCGGCTGGACGCGATCGCGGCCGACCTCGAACGGACCGCGGAGCGACTCGACGAACTCGAAGCGGACGCGGCGGCTCGGTCGACCGTTGACGAGGCGGTCGAGGGACGGGTCGACGACCTCGACGACCGGCTGGCCGGCGTCGAGGGCCGCGTGGAGGACCTCGCGGATCCGGAGGACACCGTCGACGCGGACGACGTCGAAGAGCTCGACGACAAGCTCTCCCGCGTCGCGAGCGCGGTCGTCAGGGTCCGGCGTCGGCTGGAGGCGGCCGAGCGCGACCGCGCCGACCGCGAGCGCCTCGACGCGCTGACGGCGACCGCCAACCGCGACGGGGTCCGGAAGGCGGCCTGCACCGACTGTCGAGAGACCGTCGATATCGGACTGTTGACGGCCCCCGAATGCCCGCACTGCGGGGAAGAGTTCGCCGAGCTTGAGCCGAACCCCGGCTTCCTCGGCACCTCGCGGCTCGTCGTCGGGGAGCAGCCCGCCCTCGACGGCGAGCCGCGAGGTGCCGAGG
>NZ_NHPF01000019.1:1172-1378 GCF_002252925.1 Halorubrum sp. Ea8 | reverse complement strand
GTCCCGCCCCGCTCGACTAGTGCCCCCAGAGCGCCCCGTCGGGGGCGTACCGCGCGTCCATGATCCGGTCCCACTGCGCGTCCGAGAGGGCGAGGTCGGTCGCGGCGACGTTCTCCGCGAGCTGGTCGGTCGTGCGCGCGCCGACGATGGGGACGCAGGTGAACTCGTCCCACTCGGTGAGCCACGCGAGCGCGACCTGCGCCGGG
>NZ_NHPF01000019.1:0-1101 GCF_002252925.1 Halorubrum sp. Ea8 | reverse complement strand
TCTCGTGGGCTCGGAGAGGTAGAACCGCTCGAAGCGGTCGTCGAAGCTCGCCCGCGAGCCGTCCGGCGCGATCACCTGCTCGGGGTCGTCCGGGTCGGCGCGCTCGTACTTGCCGGTGAGGAACCCGCCCGCCAGCGGGGAGTACGGGCAGACGGCGATGTCCTGATCGATACAGACGTCGAGGTACTCGCTCACGTCCTCGTAGTAGCCGGCGTGGTGGAGCGGCTGGACCACGTCGAACCGGGCGTAGTCGTTGGCGTCGGCGGTCCACAGCGCCTTCGTCAGCTGCCACGCCGCCATCGTCGACGCGCCGAGGTAGTGGATCCGCCCCTCGCGCACGAGCTCGTCGAGGACGCGCATCGTCTCTTCGATGGGCGTCTCCTCGTCCCAGCGGTGGATGTAGTAGACGTCGAGGTAGTCGGTGTCGAGCCGGTCGAGCGTCCCCTCGACCTGCGCTCGAACGTGCTTGCGCCCGAGCCCCGAGTCGTTGGGGCCGGGCTCGCCGCGCCCGTCGAACGGGAAGTACACCTTCGAGGCGATCACGTAGTCCTCGCGGTCGCGCTCCGCGAGCCACTCGCCGATATATTCCTCGCTCGTGCCGTTCGGACTCCCGTAGACGTTCGCGGTGTCGATGAAGTTGATACCGTGCTCTTCGACCGCGTCGAGCAGCTCGTGAGCCTCCTCGCGCCCGGTCTCGACCACGCCGTTCGTCTCCCGCTCGAAGCGCCACGTCCCGAAGCAGAGCTCCGAGACGCTCAGTCCGGTGTCGCCGAGCCGTCGGTAGTCCATATCCCGCTCCACTCGCCGTCGAGTCATAAAGCGTGGCGACGGCGGCAGCCCGCGGGGCGGGCGCGAGGCTCGCGCCGCGGTCAGTCGAACGGGTACCGCGCCGTCGACCCGCACTCGCGGCAGCGCACGACGACGCGGCCGGGGCGGAGCCGGACGCGCCCCGTCTTGCCGGGGCGGAGGTACACGTCGCAGTCGTCGCAAGTCCGTCGGGAGAAGTCGGCCGGGAGCCCGCAGCGGTTCCGCTCCGCGATCCGACGCGCGAGCGCGACGTACTCCCGAGAGCGGTCGTACTCGCCGTCGACGACCGCCTCG
>NZ_NHPF01000012.1:0-23059 GCF_002252925.1 Halorubrum sp. Ea8 | reverse complement strand
ACGAACGCATCAAAAGCAGTGAAAAGCGGCGACCGCCGCGTTACTCGTCGAGAACGTCGTCGTAGTCGCCGGCGTCGACGCGGTCGTCGAACGTCCGGGCGTCCTCGCCCTCGATGGTGACGCCGAGGGAGGCGCAGGTACCGCCGACCTCCTTGGCGGCGTTTTTCACGTCGTACGAGAGCAGGTCGGTCGACTTCTGCTCGGCGACCTTCTTCACCTGTTCGATCGACATGTCCGCGACGAAGTCCGTCTGGGGCTCGCCGGAGCCCGTCTCGAACCCGGCCTCGTCTTTGATCAGCTCGGCCGTCGGCGGGACGCCGACCTCGATCGTGAACGAGCCGTCGTCGTCGTACTCGACGGTGACGGGGACTTCCATCCCGTCGAACGCGGCGGTTTCGTCGTTGATCTGCGCCACGACGTCCTGTACGTCCACCGGCGTCGGCCCGAGCTCGGGACCGAGCGGCGGGCCGGGGTTGGCCTGCCCGCCGGGGACGAGCGCTTCGATAGTTCCAGCCATGTCCGTACGAACCCGGCGATGACTTTTAACGGTTGTTCTTTCGGGTAGCGGGAGCCAGCGGTTCGCATACCTCGGAAATCGAGCGGTCGCGGCCGGCGAGTCCGGGAGTCGCGGGCGGGGTCGAATCGGGCGAGGACCCCGGACGCGGTCGCCGTCGGTGGTTGGTGGTTTATATAAACGGCAGCGTTACGACTCCCGTATGGGTACCCACATCGTTCCGGTCGGCTTCGACTACGACCGCATGATCGCCCCGCTCATCCGGGACCAGTTCGACGTCGACCGGGTGATCCTGTTGGAGGGGACGGTCGGTAGCGAGGCCAACGTCGAGTACTCGCGGAACATCGCCCGGAAGCTGGAACAGGACTTCCAGAGCCTGCTCGGCGCCGAGACCGTCCGCGAGCGCCTGACCGACGTGTACGACTACGACGCCGCCTTCGAGCGCGCCTTCGACCTGATCAACGCGGAACTCGACCGCGACGGCACCGGAGAGGAGGGGAGCGGGACCGGGGGCGAGGACGCCGCGGACCCCCCGGCGGAGCGCGAGGTGTGGGTGAACCTCTGTTCGATGCCCCGGCCGGTCTCGTTCGCGTTCGCGACCGCGGCCCACTCGATCATGGTCGAGCGGCAGGACGACCGCGACCGGATCCACACCTACTACACCGCCCCGGAGAAGTACCTCGAGACCGAACTCGCGGAGGAGCTCCGCGCGAACCGCGACCTCCTGCGCGAGCTGGTCGAGAGCGACGCGGTCGACGGCGACGCGATCGACGACGGCCGCGTCGCCGACCGGCTCGACACGACGACGGACCTGTTAGAGGAGTTCGACGAGCGCGGCACCACGATCGGCGCGAAGCGCATCGGCGACAGCCACGTGATCGAGCTCCCCGTGGCCTCGTTCCAGAACGTCAAGCCGTTCGAGGAGCTCGTCCTGTTCACGCTCGGCGAGCACGGCGAGTTCGCCTCCGTCTCGGAGCTGGCGGAGACGCTCGCGGCCGACCTCAACGAGGAGTACACCGACTCGTTCCGCTCGAAGGTGATCTACAACGTCGACCGGCTCGGTCCCGGCGGGAAGGGGTACATCGAGCAGGAGGAGCGCGGGAAGTCCTACCGCACGACGCTCTCGCGGATCGGACAGCTCTGGGTCCGGGCGCACGCCGACGAGGACCGAGAGCTGGCGCGATAACTCGGGAGTACTGCGGACGTGGTTCGAATCACGGCTGTTTATTTATGAATCGTTGCCGGCGCGGTCAACGCCTCCAAAGTCCCAGCCGACGAGGCAGGCCATTTGAGTCCCACCCGACCGCGCCAAACCGCACCTCACGCCTCCCCAGCCTCGCGGCTCCCTTCGGTCGCCGCGTTCCTCGCGCTCGGTTCGCGCCCGCCGGGCGCTCACCGGAGCGCGCCGCCGCGGTCGTTTAAGTAGGAAACGCGGTGTTCCTCGTCGGTTTATAAGCGACGTCGCCAGCGGCGGTTCGACGCTCAATCTCTGCCGTGCTCCGCACACGCGGCCCGCATCACGGTTCTGAGGGGGGGTGCCGTTACCGTCTCGTTTTTATCCGTGGGGCGGGGACGATCACCTCATGACTTCGGCGCGGGACCGCGACGCCGACGCCGCCGACGCGGAGGCCCTCGAACGGGACGACTTCGGGTTCGCCGAGCCCGCCACCGGGCAGTCGTTCGGGAACGCACTGGCGAAGGCCCGCGACGGGACGCGCCTCACGGTCGACGACGCGACCGAACTGCTCGCGACCGGCACCGACCGGGACGGGATCGACCCGGTCCGGAAGGAGGCCGTCCTCGAGGCCGCCGACCGCCGCCGCCGCGAGGACGTGGGCGACGAGGTGACGTTCGTCGCCAACCTCAACAACAACGTCACCACCGCCTGCAACACGGGCTGTCTGTTCTGCAACTTCAAGGACTCCGCGCACGCCTTCGAGGCCGACAGCGACGCGGACCACGCCGGGTTCACGAAGCCCCCCGACGAATCCCGGCGCATCGTCGAGGACGCCCTCGAGATGGGGATCTACGAGGTGTGCTCCGTCTCCGGGCTCCACCCCGCGCTGGCGCTGAACGAGGAGCACCACGAGGTCCTCGCCGGGTACGACGACCCCGAGAGCGCGGTGAACTACAAGCCGCCGGAGCGGTACGCGACCGACCCGGGCACCTACACCGAGCAGATCGAGGCGATGTCCATCGGCGGGGTCCACCTCCACTCGATGACGCCGGAGGAGGCGTACCACGCCGCCCGCGGCACCGACTGGGAGTACGAGGCGGTGTACCGCGAGCTGGCGGCCGCGGGGCTCGACTCCGCGCCCGGCACCGCCGCGGAGATCCTCGTCGACGAGGTGCGCGACGTGATCTGCCCCGGAAAGATCCGGACCGACGACTGGGTGGCGGCGATGGAGGGCGCGACCGCGGCCGGGCTCGACGTCACCTCGACGATGATGTACGGCCACGTGGAGACGGTCGCGCACCGCGCGGAGCACCTGAAGGTGGTCCGCGACCTCCAGGACCGCACCGGGGGGATCACGGAGTTCGTCCCGCTCTCCTTCATCCACCAGAACACGCCGCTGTACCGCCACGGCGTCGTCGACTCCGGCCCCTCGCGCGACGAGGACGAGCTCGTGGTGGCGGTCGCGCGCCTCTTCCTCGACAACGTCGACCACGTGCAGGCCTCGTGGGTGAAGTCGGGCGACGCCCACGGCCTGAAGCTGCTCAACTGCGGCGCGGACGACTTCATGGGCACCATCCTCTCGGAGGAGATCACCAAGCGAGCCGGCGGCGAGTACGGCGAGTACCGGTCGTTCGACGACTACGTCGAGATGATCACGGCGATCGGTCGCACCCCGGTCGAGCGCTCCACCGACTACCGCACGCGTCGCCGGATCGACCCCGACGACGGTCCGCACGGCCCGCGGCTCGGCCCGCGGGCCGACGGCTCTCCGATGCTGCCGAACCGGTCGCCCGACGGTCCGGGCCCGGGCGGCGAGTCGACCGAGGCCGACGACTGAGGCGGGGCGCCGCTCGCCCCGCGGTCTCACCGCCTCCCAGCGCGCTGGAATCACCCGAATACTCTTTACAATGGTACACGTTAGCATGCATAAGATGCCCGCGTCAGACGTACCAGCCGCCGGTTCGGAAAGCGACGCCCCGGACGAAGACGGGGACGCCGACCCGGACCGTCCGAGGGTCGCGCTCACGCGAACCGACGAGCGAGTGCTCGCGTACCTGGACGACGCGGGGACAGACTACCCGGCGTTCGTCGCGAGCAACACGGGGCTGTACGCGGACCACGTGGAGTCGCGGCTGGACGCGCTCGAAGCGGGCGGGCTCGTGGAGCGGGTCACCGGCGAAGCGGTGTACCGGATCACCGACTACGGCCGCGACGCGCTCCGCGACGACTGCGCGCCGTGGTCGGACTGAGCCCCTTTCGAGAACCGTTGCGGCGACGAGAGCGACCTACCGCCCGAGGTCGGCGTGCGCCGAGGAGAGGTGTCTGGAGCCGAGCGCCGCCAGCAGCGAGAGCTCCCCCGCGAGCGCGCCGACGGCGATCGCCTCCGCGAGCGCGTCCCCGTTGCTCCCGGCGGGGTCGCCGCCGCCGCGGACGCCGAGCACGTCGAGCCCGGCGGCCTGCGTCGGCAGCTTCGTGCCGCCGCCGACGGTGCCGACCTCGAGGCTCGCCAGCGACACGGAGCAGTAGAGGTCTCCCTCGGGCGTCGCCTCCGCGGTCGTGATCGCGTTCGCGCCCTCGACCACCTGCGCCTCGTCCTGCCCGGTCGCGAGGAACATCGCCGCGACCGCGTTGGCGACGTGGGCGTTGAAGCCGAGCCCGCCCGCCTTGGCGGAGCCGACGAGGTTCTTCCGGGTGTTGATCTCGGCGACCGCCTCGGGGGTGGTGTGGAGCCGCTCCTCGACGACCTCGCGGGGCACCTCGACGTCGGCGCTCACCGACCGGCCGCGACCCTCGACCGCGTTGATCGCGGCGGGCTTCTTGTCCGAGCAGAGGTTCCCGGAGAGCGCGACGAGCGCGGCGTCCGTCTCCGCCTCGACGACGTCGCAGGCCTCCCGCGTCGCGATGGTGGCCATGTTCATTCCCATCGCGTCCTTCGTGTCGTAGCGGAACCGCAGGAAGACGTTGTTACCGACGACGTACGGCGTCACGTCGAGCAGCTCGCCGTGGCTCGTCGTCGATTCCGCGGCCGCCCGCAGCGACGCCTCGTTGTCGCGGACCCACGCGACGAGCGCCTCCGCCTCGGCGACGTCGCCGACGCGGAAGACGGGCGCGCGGGTCATCCCGCTCTTCGTCACCCGCGCGGTCGCGCCCCCGGCGTCGTTGACGACCGAGCAGCCGCGGTTGATCGAGGCGACGAGCGCGCCCTCCGTGGTCGCCAGCGGGAGGTAGCGCTCGCCCGCGAACGCGCCGCCGTCGACCGAGACCGGGCCGGCGACGCCCAGCGGCACCTGCACGGCGCCGATCATGTTCTCGATGTTCGAGCCGTGCGCGTCGGCGGCGTCGAAGGCGTACTCGCCCAGCACGTCGACGTCGGCGTCCGCGGTCTCGGCGACGAGTCGCCTGCGGGCCGCCGCGGCGACGTCGGCGTCGGCGTGCTCTTCGAGCTCGTGGAACCGGACCTCGCCGTCGCGGACGCGCGCCGCGAGCGACGCGGGGGTGGCGTCGGTCATGTCCGCGACTCCTCGCGGCGCGTGCTAATGGTTGTCGGTTTCCGGGGTCACCGATTCGCCTCCGGGCTCAGCGGTCGGCCTCGTCCAGCGCCGCCCACAGCTCGTCGAGCGTCGCCTCGTCGGCCGCGGCGACGTACAGGTCCCCCTCGCGCCGGACCGCGGCGCCCGCCTCGGTCGCCAGCAGCTCCGTGACGGCCTGCTCCTCCTCGTCCGGATGGAACTGCACGAGCCCTTGGAGCCGACCGCGGGCCAGCAGCCCCGAGTGGACCGTCGGCGCCCAGCTGTCGAGCACGCGCTTGACGCGGTCGTCAAGCGCGCCTCGGATCGCGTCGACCTCGGCCGCGAGCGCCGGGTCGCGGGGCACGTCCCGGCCGACGATCACCGCGACCGTGGCGCCCGCCACGTCGCTCCCGACGCCCGCCGCGGCCCGCGCGTCGGCGGCCGTGACGCGGTCGCCGCCGTACCGGACTCCCTCGCCCGAGCGCGCGACGTACGTCTCGTCCGTCGCGGGCTGGTGGAGCGCCGCGACGAGCGGCGACCCTTCGCGGAGGACCGCGACCGAGGACGCGAACGTCGGCAGGCCCGCGGCGAAGTCGTTGGTGCCGTCGAGGGGGTCGACGATCCACCGGTACGGCCCGTCGCCGGGGAACTCGCCGGCCTCCTCGGCGAACACCGCGTGGTCCGGGAACGCCTCGCGCACGACGGGGAGCATCCGCGATTCGGCCGCCACGTCGGCCGCCGCCTTCACGTCGTGGGCCCCGTACTCGGCCTCGGCGTCGCCGTCTCGGTACCGGGCGCGCAGCTCCGCGCCGCCGGCGAGGACGGCCGCCCGCGCGACCGCCTCGATCTGGTCGTGATCGGTCACGCGGCCGGATTCGACGGGGGAACTGAAACGCGTTCCGGTGGCCGGCGCCGGGCGGACGAGCGGCCTACCGCCCGACGATTCCGGAGAGCCGCTCGCGGAGCGACTCGCCGCCGAGCTTGAGGTAGTAGGCGTCGCCGCCGTCCTCGTAGTAGTCGTCGATCCGCCGGACCACCTCGAAGCCGAGGTGCTCGTAGAAGCCGAGCGCCCGCTCGTTCGTCGTCCGGGCGTGGCAGGTGACCGACCGGTGCGCCTCGGCGACGTCGGCGACGAGCCGCTCCGCGTGGCCGCGTCCCCGGTGGTCGGGGTGGACGGCCAGAAAGAGGATGTACCCGTCGCGGCGGACCGAGGCGAACGCGACGAGCGCGTCGTTCTCGACGAGGAGATGCGTCGTGGAGCGGCGGTAGGCGTCGGTGAAGAAGCCGCGTCGCTGTCGGAGGACTCCCTCCTCGGCGCGGATCCGTTCCTTGAGGTCCCACGCCGCGGCGGCGTGGTCGGACTCCCCGGGCGGGTCCGTCCGCTTCTCCACGTTGACGCTCACTGCAAGGAGATAACAGGCCAGCGGAATATAACTCCACCGCCACCGGGGAGGGTTGCGGTCGGCCGTGCTCCCCCCGACGCGGACTCGCTCCGAGGCGATCCCTCCAAGGCGGACTCGCTCCGAGGCGATCCCTCCGAGAGCGCCCGTCGACGGAAGCGTTTTGTCCGGTTCGTTCGTGGTGCCGACAATGGCTGTCGAGTCCCCGCCGAACCGAGGGCGCCTCAGGCGGGCGCTGCTGACCGGCGTCGCCGTCATCGTCCCCTCCGTCATCACGCTCGCGGTGCTGGGGTTCGTGTTCAACGCGATCTACGACTACCTGGACGCCTTCTCCACGGCGATCCTGCCGCTGTTGCCGCGGTCGACGCTCCCGATGGGCCGGGAGGTCGCCATCGAGGTCGCGACGCCCGTCGTGTTCGTCGGGTCGATCCTCCTCATCGGCGTCGCCGTCGAGTCGACGCGGTACGGCGAGCTCGCGGTCGACTACGCCGACTACGCGATCGAGCAGATTCCGGGCGTCGGCTCCGTCTATCAGGGGTTCCGACAGATGAGCGACGCCATGCTGGAGTCGGACGGCGGGAACTTTCGGGAGGTGGTCCTCGTCGAGTTCCCGACCGAGGACGTGTACACCCTCGCGTTCGTCACGAGCGACACGCCGGACGCGGTCGCCGGCCCGGCCGAGAGCGGGGAGATGCGGACGCTGTTCATGCCGATGGCCCCGAACCCGGTGATGGGCGGGCACGTCCTGTTCGTCCCCGAGCGGCGGATCGTCGACGTCGACCTGAGCGTGGAGCAGGGGATCCGGGCGCTCGTGACGAGCGGCGTCGCCCTGGAACGCGCCGCGGCCGACGCCGACGGCGTGTCGCCGTCGCAGATACGCGACGCCGGCCAGGGCGGGCGGATCGGCTCGTACCACTCCCCGACGTCGGACGCCGCGAAGCGCCCGGACGAGGAGACTGACCGGGCGAGCGACCATTCGGGCGACGACCGGGGCGGGCGGAGCGACGAGCGGATCACGCCCGACGACGGCCCGGGTGACCGCTCGTGAGCTTCGCGCTCCGCGACCACACCGCCGACGTGGCGGTCGAGGCGACCGCGCCGACCCTCGCGGGGCTGTTCGAGGCCGTCGCCGACGGGCTCACGGCCGCGAGCTGCGAGGCGGTCCCGGAGACCGGCGAGCGCTTCTCGCTGACCGTGCGCGCCGAGGGCCGCGAGGCGCTGCTGTTCGACTACCTCGACCGGCTGATCTACGAGCGCGACGTGCGGCTCGTCCTCCCCGCCGACCACCGGTGTTCGGTCTCGGGGCCGAACGGTTCGGCGGCGGACGGCGACGACGCGACGGCCGACTCGACGGCGGACGATGACGACGCGACCGCCGACCCCGACGGGTGGACCGTCGAGGCGACGGCCCGCGGGGTCCCGCTCGGCGACGTCGCGGCTCGCGAGATCAAGGCGGTCACCTACTCCGAGATGACCCTCGAACGGCGGAGCGACGAGTGGTACGCGTACGTCGTCTTCGACGTCTAAGGGGAGATAGACACCCGAGAGGAACCGATCCGTGAAAACGATTATCCGTGTCGAGAGCGTTGTTACCGTATGTCACGGACGGACGACACGGGGACGACCGACCGCCGCTGGGGCGCGGGCGCGCTCGGCGGTCTCGTCGCCGGCGTGGCGATGGGCGTGGTGTTACACGGAGCGCTGGGACTGATGCCGACGATCGGCGCGCTCGTCGGCGTCGAGACGGCCCTCGGCGGCTGGGCGGTCCACCTGTTCAACAGCGCCCTCTTCGGCGCCCTGTTCGTCGCGGTCTTCGACCGGGCCTTCTTCGACGACCTCCGCGCCGACGTCGGGGGGTGCCTCTCGCTCGGCGTCGTCCACTCGGCGCTGCTCGGGGTGATCACCGGCGGACTGCTGTTGCCGACCGCGATCGCGCTGGAGGGGGCGACGTCGCTGCCGGTCCCCACGCTGCCGTTCCCCGGCCTCACGGCGAGCTTCGAGTTCGGCGCGGTGATCGCCGTCGCGCACCTGATCTACGGGCTCGTGCTCGGCCGCGTCTTCGCCGCGCTCACGCTCGCGGAGGGCGCGATCGGTTGGCTGCCGTTCGATCCGGTCGACCGGTAGCGGGGCGACCGCCGCACCGCCGCCGGCGTCGCGCCCGCCTCTCGCAACGCCCTTGCCCCCGCGCGCCGAACGCCGGGGTATGACAACGCGCGAGTTCGACGGGATCCGACTGGAGAAGGTGCGCGACCACGTCTGGGAGATCCCCCGCGAGGGCGACATGAACGTCCCCGCGCGGGTCCTCGCCAGCGAGTCGCTGCTGGAGGAGATCGGCGACGACGACTCGCTCCAGCAGCTGAAGAACGCGACGCACCTCCCGGGGATGGCCGAGCCCGCCCTCTGTATGCCCGACGGCCACCAGGGGTACGGCTTCCCCGTCGGCGGCGTCGGCGCGATCGACGCCCGGACCGGCTGTATCTCGCCCGGAGCGGTCGGCTACGACATAAATTGCGGCGTGAGAATGGTAAAAACTAATCTCACGTACGACGACGTGCGCGGCCGGGAGTCCGAGCTCGTCGACGCCCTCTTCGAGGCGATCCCCTCCGGGCTCGGGGGCGGCGGCGTGATCGGCGGCGACGCCGACGCGATCGAGGGCGCATTGGAGCGCGGCGTCGAGTGGGCCGTCGAGCGGGGGTACGGGATCGAGAGCGACCTCGCGCGCTGCGAGGACGAGGGGCGGCGGCCCGACGCCCGGCCGGAGTACGTCTCCCAGAAGGCGATGGACCGCGGGCGCAACCAGATGGGCTCGCTCGGGTCGGGGAACCACTTCCTGGAGGTCCAGCGCGTCACGGACGTGTTCCTGCCCGAGGTCGCCGAGGCGTACGGGCTCACCGAGGACGGGATCGTCGTCCTGATCCACTGCGGGAGCCGCGGACTCGGCCACCAGACCTGCAACGACTACCTGCGGCGGATCGAGAAGGAGCACGGCGACCTCCTCGACTCCCTGCCGGACAAGGAGCTCGCGGCCGCGCCCGCCGGCTCGGCGCTGGCCGAGGAGTACTACGGCGCGATGGGGGCGTGCATCAACTTCGCGTGGGTGAACCGCCAGCTGATCACCCACCAGGCCCGCGAGACGTTCGGCGAGGTGTTCGACGCCGATCCGATCGAGGACCTCGGGATGGAGCTCCTCTACGACGTCGCGCACAACATCGCGAAGAAGGAGACCCACGAGGTCGGCGTCGACGCCGCCGGGCGCCCCGCGGTCGGCGACGAGGCCGTGGACCGCGCGGATCGAGAGCTGTACGTCCACCGCAAGGGCGCCACGCGCGCGTTCCCCGCGGGCCACGAGGACGTGCCCGAGACGTACCGCGAGGTGGGCCAGCCCGTGATCATCCCCGGGAGCATGGGCGCCGGCTCGTACGTGCTCCGCGGCGGCGCGGAGTCGATGTCGGTGTCGTTCGGCTCCACCGCCCACGGCGCCGGCCGGCTGATGAGTCGGACGCAAGCGAAACAGGAGTTCTGGGGCGGCGACGTGCAGGACGACCTCGAGGACGGCCAGCAGATCTACGTGAAGGCGCAGTCGGGCGCGACCATCGCCGAGGAGGCCCCGGGCGTCTACAAGGACATCGACGAGGTGATCCGCGTGAGCGACGCGCTCGGGATCGGCGACAAGGTCGCGCGGACCTTCCCCGTCTGCAACATCAAGGGGTAGCGGCGGTCTCCGCCCGCCGCCGAGCGCTTTCGCGGCCGACCTTCTCTTCCCGTCGAGCGCTTTCGCCGCCGGCCGCTTATAGCGGATGCCGCGGCCACGTCGCACCGAGATGAGCGACCACTCGCGGAACGATAGCTCGTCCGACGCGGTCTCGAGACGATCCCTGCTCGGCGGCGTCGCCGCCGTCGCCGGCGGCGGCCTCGCCGGGCTCGGCGCGCTCGCGGCGTCGAGCGAGCCGGCGGCCGCGGTCGACGGCGACCCCGCCGCCTTCGAGGCGGGCGACGCGCCGACCGTCACCAGCAACGACGGGCGGATCGACTCCGTCTACCTCTCGCCCGTCCTCGACGTGTCGTGGACCGACTTCTCCGCCGGCGTCGAGCGCGTGACGCTCGTGCTCGCCGTCGGGAGCGACGCCGGCGTCGACGAGGTGTACCGGGAGACGCTGACCGCGTCAGACCCGGACGCGACGCCCGGCGACGTCGCGGCGGTGGGGAGCGCCGACGGCGGGAAACCGGACGGGACGGCGCCCGACTTCGCGGCGGTCGACGGCGGCCTCACCGCCCGGTTCGAGCGCGCCGACGCGACCGCCCGCGGCGACGCGGTGACGAGCGAGTCGCTCGGTGACCCGAACTTGGCCGGCGGCGAGAGCGCGACGACGACCCTCGACGTCGTGTTCCGCGCGGACGTCGTCGGCGGCGGCGACGAGGCGACCGTCGTGCGCACGACGACCGTCGACGTGACGGTCGAGAACCCCGCCGGCGACGCGACGGCCGGCGGTGAGGTCGAGGTGGACGCCGCGTAGGACGGGGCGGTTCCGGCCCGCTCAGAGGTGCATTCCGCCGTCGACTTCCAGCACCTCGCCGTGGACGTACTCGTTGTCGATCAGGTAGCGGACGGAGTGGGCCACGTCCGCCGGCTCGCAGGCGTACTCGGGGAGGTGGGTGTCGACGTTCTCGTGGCCGCGAAACTCGATCCCTTCGAGGTAGTCGAGGATGACGTCGTTGAGGTCGGTCTCGACGGGACCGGGCGCGACCGCGTTGACCTGCACGCCGTCCGGGCCGAGCTCCCGAGCGAGCGCGCGCGTCAGCCCGTGAACCCCGGCCTTGCTCGCGGCGTAGCTGGCGTCCACCGTCCCGAGCGTGCCGCCGACGCTGGAAAGGAAGACGAGATCGCCCCCGGCCGCCCTGAGGTGCGGCGCCGCCGCGCGGGTGACGCGGAACGCCCCGGAGAGGTTGGTGTCGATCACCGACTCCCACTCGGCGTCGGTCGTCTCTTCCAGCCGGTTCGGGCGCGTGATCCCGGCGTTGTTGACGACCGCGTCTAGCGAGTCGAACGCGTCGACGGCGGTCTCGACGAGTCGGTCCGCGGCCGCGGACTCGGAGATGTCGGCCCGCACCGTGACGGCCTCTCCGCCCGCCTCGCGGACCCGCTCCGCCGTCTCGTCCGCGGCCTCCTCGTCCGACCGGTAGTTGACGACGACGTCGCGCTCGGCGAGCTCGACCGCGATTGACCGCCCGATTCCGCGACTGCTTCCGGTGACCAGTATCGCCATACCCACACGTGTGATTAATAGTTAATACCACTAACGAATACAAAACCGCGATCGGGCGGCGCTCGGTCGCTGCGGATCGCAGTCGCTCGCGATCGAACCCGGGACTCCGTCAGCGCTCTCGCTTCGCCTCTCGGCCGAGCTCCTCCTCGACCGCTTCGACCTTCCGGTCCGCGGTCGTCTCCGCGGTCCGCTTGTCGTCGATCTTCAGCACCGTCGAGACGCGGTCGCCGTCGACGGCGTCGTGGGCGGCCGCGGCGGCGGCGAACACCGTCTCGGCGTCGTCGGCCTCGATCACGGTCCCCATCGGGTTCGTCTCGTAGCTCACGTCGAACGCGTCGAGCGCGGCGACCGCCTTCGCGACCTCGCTCGCCATGCTGTCCTCGATCACCGGCGCGACGCTCAACAGCGCGACTGTGGTCATGGTCGCGGATCCGCGCCGCCGACACTTAAATCGGCGCGCGCGGCGGAACCCGCGTCGACCCCTACTCGAGCGCGTCCCGCAGGAACGACAGCTGGTGCCCGACCGCCGGCTCGAAGTCCTCGCCGAGCGGGGAGAAGTGGTCCGCGGGCATGGTGACGACCGTCCCGCGCGAGAGCGACTCGCCGGCGTCGACGACAGCCTCGCTGTCCACGATTGCGTCGTCGGTCCCGGCCAAGAGGAGGGTCGGCGCCCGGATCTCGTCGAGCCGCCCGACGGGTCGGTAGTTCGCGACCCGCAGCAGCGACCGCGCCGGCGTCTCGTTGCGCCACGTCGACTCGCGGTCGACCAGGTCCAGGTACTTCCGTTTCGTCCCCGGCTCAGTGATCGCCGCGAGCTCCTCGGTACCGCCCACGATCGGGACGCTCCGGCCGCGACCGAACCGGTGACCGACCAGGTCGCGGAGCCCGGCGATCCCAGAGCGCGCGAGGTACTTCGCGCCTCGGCGTCGGGCGATCGCGCGGCCGTCGAGCATCGGGACCGCGCCGATCACGGCGTCGACGTCGGCGCGCTCCGCGGCGAGCGCGAGGACGTGCGCCGCCGACAGCGACGCGCCCCAGAGCACGAGTCCGCGCCCGACGGCGTCGACGCGGCGGACGCGGTCAATCGCGGCCGCGTAGTCGGCGCGCTGGTCCGCGGGGTGGACCGCCTGCGAGTCGCCGTCCGAGGCGCCGAACTCGCGGTAGTCGAAGCAGAACGCCGCGTAGCCGGCGTCGGCGAACCGCTCCGCGACCGCCGGGTAGCCGAAGCTCCGCTCCGCGCCGAGGCCGGGCGCCATCACGATCACCGGGGGGTCGTCGCCGTCGCCGCCCGGGAGGTAGAGGGTGCCGCGGCAGGTGTCACCGTCGACGTCGAACGCGAGCGCACGGGTGGCGAACCGCTCCCGCGGCGGCCGGGCGAGGCGGCGCTGCGCGCGGTTCACCGGGTTCCGGCGGGTCACGATCGGTCCCCGGAATCCGCGCGGTCGCCGTCGCCGCGGGCGGCATCGTCGTCGTCGGCCTCCGCCGCGGCCGGATCTTCGTCGCCGGCCGCCGCGGCTTCGTCCGCGTGCGACAGCGTCTCCAATACGCGCGTCGAGAACTCCGTCTCCGAGATCTCGTACGCGGCCAGCGCCTCGAACCACTCCGGCTCCGCGCGCCACGTCCCGAGGACGTCGCCGGGCGCGCGGACGACCGTCGCCTCGACCCGGACGGGGTCCCACTCGTCGGCCTCGGCGCGGTCGATGAGCGCGTTGAGGGCGCGCCCGATCTCGGGGTGGTGCACCTCGCGGCCGGGAAACGCCGTCATGTACGTGAGCTCGAGCGGGTCGCCGCCGTCGATCTCCTCGACGCTGATCCCGTAGCTGCGGAGCGCCGGCTCCACGTCGGTCGTCTGCTCGTCGCCGGTCATACGGGACGGTCGACCGGACGGAATAAATCGCTACCGGCGTCGCTCGGTGCGAGAGAAGTTCTCGGTCCGTCGAAAGCCGCGGACGGGGGATGGCCGCCGCGCGCGGCGGCCGTGATCGGAGTTGTCAGAGGCACACGATTGTCCCGCGCGGCCGGTTTGTTCTACTTCGTGAAATCATATAAACGCTCGGGAGGCGGTCCTTCTGGTTCCTCCGCTCCGGAACTCGTGCCCGCCTCGACGCGGTCCGCCGAACCGGGCATGCTTTATCACCGTCGCGGGACAGGATCGGATATGATCCGGGGCGCGTCGTCGGTCCTTCCGCGGTCCGCCGACGCCGCCGGCGTCCTCGTCGTCGGCGGCTTCCTGACCCTGCTGGCGTGGGTGGCCACGCCGGTCTGGGTCGGCGGCGTCCTCGCCGTCCCGCCGCTCGTCCTCCTCGCGCCGCTCGCGCTCGCGCCCGCCTTCGTGCTCCGCGGGTACCTCGTCCGCGTCGTCGCCGGCGGGGGCGCGACCGGGAACCGGGAGGGCGCGCCGCCGTTCGTCGCCTGGAACGAGCTCTATCGGGACGGCGCGAAATCGGTCCTGCTGAGCGCGCTGCTGCTCGCGCCGCTGGCGCTGCTGTTCGCGGTCGCGGCGCTCGCGTTCGCCGCCGTCGAGACCGGGGCCGTCGACCTCGCCCCCGCGACCGGTCTCGCCGAGCGCGCGCTCGGCCCGAGGAGCGCTCCCGCCGTCCTCGGCGCCGGCGGCGGGCTCCTGAGCGTCGCCGTCGCGGCGTACCTCCTCGCGTTCGCGTACGTCAGGCCGGCGGCGCTCGCCGCGTTCGCCGCGTCCGGACGGCTCCGCGACGCCCTCCGTCCGGGGCGGGTCGCCGCCGTCGCCGGCTCGGCGGAGTACGCGACGACGTGGCTCGTCGCGGTCGCGGCGCTCGGCGCGGGGTACGCGCTGGCCGCGCCGCTCGTCCCGCTCGTCGCCGGCGTCCCGCTCGCCTTCGCCGTCCGGGTCGTCGCGCACGCGCTCTACGGCCGCGGCGCCGCGGACGCGATCGAGTTCGACGCCGCTGAGCCGTCCGAGCCAGCCGAGTCGGCCGACTCACCGGCGGCGGGAGCGTCCGAGTCGCCCGCGCCTCCGTCTGCGTCTCCGACCGCGGCGTCGGGAGCGCCCCCGGAGCCCGCGGACCCCTCCCCCGACCGGTTCGACGGCGGGTCCCGGCGATCGGCGACCGAGGCGTCGGCGGCGGTCCAGACCGGTCGGACGGTCCCGATCGGCGCCGACCGAGGGGCGCGGACCGGGGTCGACTCCGCCGGCTTCGAGTGGAACGCCGAAGGCGACGTGGAGAGCGGTGACGAGCGAGCGCCGCCACCCGACGACGGACACGGCGGTGACCGCGCCGAGCGGGGAGGGACCGACCGCCGGGACACCGACCGCGGGGGCGCCGCCGACGGGTTCGACTGGAGCGCGCCCGTCGACGCGGAAGACAAGAGTTGATACGAGCGCGGGCGAACGGTCGCCCATGCGCATCTCCGACCGGGGCTACGGCGAGGAGGGCCGGGAACGGCTCACCCTCGTCCCCGAGAACGTCGACGACCTCTGGCACCTCGCGCACGTCCTCGAACCGGGTGACCTCGTCGAGGGGGACACCACACGCCGGATCCAGCGGAACGACGACCAGATGCGGGACACCGGCGGCCAGCGCGAGCACCTGTTCGTCACGCTGGAGGTCGACGACGTGGAGTTCGCCCGGTTCGCCAACCGGCTCCGCGTCGGGGGCGTGATCGTCGCCTGCTCCCGCGAGGACCAGCTCAACGCCCACCACACGCTCAACGTCGAGGAGCACGACGAGATAACGGTCGAGAAGCACTTCAAGCCGGACCAGACCGAGCGGCTGGAGGAGGCGACGGAGGCCGCCGAGAACCCCGATGTCGCCATCGCGACCGTCGAGGAGGGGGCCGCCTACGTCCACACGGTCCAGCAGTACGGCACCGAGGAGTACGCCTCGTTCACGAAGCCGACGGGGAAGGGAGAGTACTCGCGGCCCCGCGAGGAGCTGTTCGCGGAGCTCGGCGAGGCGCTCGCGCACCTCGACGCCGACGCCGTGATCCTCGCGGGCCCGGGGTTCACGAAGAACGACGCGCTCGACTACGTCACCGAGGAGTACCGCGACCTCGCCGACCGGATCACCACGGTCGACACCTCCGCCGCCGGCGACCGCGGCGTCCACGAGGTGCTCAAGCGCGGCGCGGTCGACGAGGTCCAGAAGGAGACCCGGATCTCGAAGGAGGCGAGCCTCATCGACGAGCTGACCGAGAACATCGCGCAGGGCGCGAAGGCGACGTACGGCCCGGAGGACGTGGCCGAGGCCGCCGAGTTCGGCGCGATCGAGACCCTCCTCGTCGTCGACGACCGGCTCCGCACGGAGCGGCAGGGGGAGGGCGACTGGTCGATCGACGTCAACGAGGTGATCGAGTCGGTCGAACAACAGGGCGGCGACGTGGTCGTCTTCTCCTCCGAGTTCGCGCCCGGCGAGCAGCTCTCGAACCTCGGCGGGATCGCCGCTATCCTGCGGTATCGGCTGGAGTGAGAAACGGAAGCGGCGCAACGTCTATTTATAAATGAACTGTGCGGTGGCGCGTGCCTGCGAGCGGGCCATCGGCCCGCGAGCAGCACCGCGCGAGGGAGTCAGTCGTCCGGAGCGAAGCGGAGGACGACTGACGAGGCTGGGGAGGTGTGAGGCTGGGGAGGTGTGAGGCTGCGGTGTGGTTGTGAGCGGGTGGGGCTCAAAGGGGCAGTCTCGAGGGCGACGCTTGACGACGCAAGCACCGCAGGAACGAGCAACGCGAGTGACGAGGAGCGCAGCGAGTCACGCGAGCCGTCGCGACTGGGGCTTTGGAGGTGCTCGCCGTCGATCCAGTATGAGCGATTTATAAATGACCACTCGGAACGGCCTCACAGCCACCGGACCGACACCATCGACCGCTTATTTGCCAGTAAGCGCCTCGCTCGCGGGCGCGAAGTCGATCGTCTCTCCCCGACCCGCCTCGCTCGCCCGTTTATAAAGCATATACGCGGCCGCGACCGTCTCGATCCCGGTCCCGCCGGAGTCGAACACGGTGACCTCGTCGTCGCTCGTCCGCCCCGGATGCTCGCCGGCGACGACCTCGCCGAGGTCGGCCGCGACGTGGTCCTCGTCGACGAGCCCCGCCTCGACCGCGGCGAGGAACGAGCCCGCGTCCTGGGTCGCCCGCTCGCGGATGTCGGGGACGTACGTCGCCCGGGCGACCAGCTCGGGCGGGAGCTCGTTCTTCCCCGGCGTGTACTGCCCCATCGCCGTGACGTGGGTGCCGGGCTCGACGTCGGCGTCGTCGACGACGGGGTCGCTCGCGCTCGTCGCCGTGATCACCACGTCGGCGCCGGCGACCGCCTCGCTCGCGCTCGCGACCGCCGTGACGTCTGGCTCGATCCGGTCGGCGAACTCCTCGGCGAACGCCTCGCGGTTCTCGACGGTCGGCGAGAAGACGCGGACCGCCTCGAACTCCCGGACAGTCGCGGTCGTCGTGAGCTGGCCCCGGGCCTGCGCGCCGCTCCCGATCACGGCGACCTCCGTCGCGTCTTGGCGGGCGAGCGCGTCGACCGCCGTCGCTCCCGCGGCGCCCGTCTTAAACGGGTTCATCGAGGCGCCGTCGAGCACCGCGAGCGGCTCCCCCGACTCCGCGTCGAACAGCGGGGTCATGAACCACGCGTCGCCCGCGCCGAAGCCCGCGGAGTAGGTGTACCCGCCCATCGCGTCCGTCTCGGGGAGGATCGCGGCGTACGTCGTCAACATGCCGGGCGGGTCGCGGCTGAGCAGTTTCGTCCGCGGCTCCGCGGCCGCGCCCTCACCGATCTGACGGTACGCGTCGCGCACGGCGGCGACGTACTCCGCCGGCTCGGCGAGGTCGTCGACGTCCGCGCTCGCGAGGAACAGCGTCTCGGTCATACCGCCCCTCTCGGGAGCGGGGAACTAAACCGTGCAGGAAAGCGGCACGGAACGCGGCGGCGCCGATCGACGGTCGCACGGGTCGACCGGCGTCCCGCTACCGAGCGGGTCAGTCGGAACCGCCGGCTCCCGATCGACCGGTCCGCGAACGGTCGACCGCGCGGTCGATCGAGTCACTGACCGACTCGTCGCGAGGGCGATCGGCCTCCCCGCGGACGCCGGTGACCGGGTTCCGGACGAACATCGCGTGGAACATGACGCCCCCCGCGACGAGGGCGCCCCCGGGAAGCGCGGCCGTCAACGACAGTCCGACCAGGTTCAGGACGGCGGTCACACCGATCAACGCGGCCGGAATAAGCCCGAGGACGTAGTCGTAGTACCCAGTCATACTCTATCACGATCTATGATAAAATCACTATTAAATTTTTCTCAGGGTTCGGCGTGACACCTTCGCTGATCATCTTGAAGCCGTGCATAAGTTATGGAAATCATCACCGCGGCAGACGCGGGCCGGCGAACCGCCGATCCGGCGGCTTACGGACCTGGTTCGAGGCGGTCGGAGAAGCGACGGAATCGGACTGAGAAGGGGATCGGGGCGCGGCGGTCGAACCGCCGGGGCGCGTCTCTATCGGAGCTTGAAGTACAGGGCGCGCCAGCCGCCGAGGAACGCCGACCCCGCCACGAGCATGACGACGGCGAAGCTCAGTTCGGCGCCGCCGCGGAAGACGAACGCGCGGAGCCCGAGTCCGACGACGGCGGCCGGGATCCACGACCGGATCGCGAGCGGCACCGACGACTTCGCCGTCTCCGCGGCGCCGGCGGAGTACGCGCCGACGACCGGCGCGATCAGGGCCCAGGCGATCAGGAACGGCGCGTAGACGCCGGGCAGGTACAGCGGGTTCGCCGTGAGGAACTCGACCGAGGTGTGGTTCAGCGTCCCGATGGTCAACATGACGATCAGCGCGATCAGGTCGCCGACTAGGAGCGGCGCGGCGGCGCGGTCGAGGCGATTCGAGAGGAACGACGAGTCGGCCATGCCGACCACTCCGCGGCGCCCCTACTTTGTACGCACGGATTCGGTCGGGCGGTCGCCGCGCCGGCGAGCGTCGCCCGCCGACCGCCACATCGCCCGCCGACCGCCGTGTCGCCCGCCGCCCGCCGCGTCGTCTACTCGTACAGCGGGTGCTCCTCGCAGAGCTCGACGACCCGCTCGCCGACCTCGTAGATGACGTCGTCGCTGTCGACGTCGTCGACGACGCGGTAGATGAGGTCGCCGACCTCCTCGATCGCCGCCTCGTCGAACCCGCGGGTCGTGAGCCCGGCGGTCCCCGCGCGGATCCCCGAGGGGTTGAACGGCGAGCGCGTCTCGCCGGGGACGGTGTTCCCGTTGAGCACGATGTTCGCGGCCGCCAGCGCGTCCTCGGCGTCGCCGCCCGGCAGGTCCGGGTGCGAGTCGCGGAGGTCGACCAACACGAGGTGGTTGTCGGTGCCGCCGGAGACCAGGGAGAGGCCGTGGCCCTGAAGCGTCTCGGCGAGGGTCTCGGCGTTGTCGACGACCCGTCGCGCGTACTCCTCGAACTCGGGTTCGAGCGCCTCCTTGAACCCCACCGCCTTGCCGGCGACGTTGTGCATGAGCGGACCGCCCTGCCCGCCGGGGAACACCGCCTTGTCGATGTCGTCGGCGTGCTCCGCGTCGCACATCACGATCCCGCCGCGGCCGGCCCGGATCGTCTTGTGGGTCGAGCCGGTGACGAAGTCCGCGACGCCGACCGGCGAGGGGTGGACGCCGGCGGCGACGAGCCCGGTGATGTGCGCGATGTCGGCGAGGTGATAGGCGTCGACCGCGTCGGCCGCGGCCTGGATCTCCTCCCAGTCGACGGTGCGCGGGTACGCGGAGTAGCCGGAGACCACGATGTCGGGCTCGAACTCCTCGGCCGTCTCGCGGAGGTCCTCGTAGTCGATGTACCCGGTCTCGGGGTCGACCTCGTACTGCTCGACCTCGTACATCTGCCCGGTGAAGTTCGCGGGGTGACCGTGCGAGAGGTGACCGCCGTGGCTCAGCTCCAGCGAGAGGATCTTGTCGCCCGGGTCGAGCGTCGCGTAGTACACCGCTTGGTTCGCCTGCGTCCCGGAATGGGGCTGGACGTTGACGTGCTCGGCGCCCCACAGCTCCTTCGCGCGCTCGATCGCGAGCTCCTCGACCTCGTCGGCGTACTCGCAGCCGGCGTAGTAGCGCTCACCGGGGTACCCCTCGGCGTACTTGTTCGTGAGGACGCTCCCCTGCGCCTCAAGCACCGCCTCGCTGACGTGGTTCTCGCTGGCGATCATCGCGAGCGTCTGTTCCTGTCTGTCGCGCTCGCCGGCCAGCGCGTCGGCGACCGCCGGATCGACCTCTCGGACGTGCTCGTTGTCCATGTACGAATGCCGGTGCGATCGCGCATTAATCCTTCCGTCGCGGCGTCGCTTTCGCGGCTCCCGGGACGGCGTCTCCGCCCCCCACTCCGTCGGACCCGCGATTCCCGCTCCGCCGCTCTCGGGTCTCTCGCTCGGCCGGACCCGCGACCCGCTCGCCGTTTCGCCCGCGCCCGCGGCGACCCGTTCCGCCGCCCGATCCCGAGCCAGATCGCTGAATCCGCCGTTTTCGGCCGTTTTGGCGGCTGAAAACCCGTTGTTCACTCCTCCAATCCCGTTAATATTAAATAGATATCTGGCTTTTATCCGGGAAGATAGATGGTGTCGAATTTACTGGAGACGGACGTCGAGAACGTCCTCGACACGGCGTTCGCCGGCGACGACGACGAGCTCCTCGTCGTCGACCCGTCCGCGGAGACGATCGTATCGCTCGTCGAGGCGGCGACCGGCCGAGACGACTTACCGACCCTGTCGATGCTGGCGGACGAACGCACGCTGAAGGCGGTGACGGACGACTTCCTCGTCGCGTCGAAGGCCGCCGACCTCGTCGCCGACGGGTCGCTCGGGCTCCGCGTGCTCTCCGCCGACGTCGACAACGCGCTGTTCGTCTCCCCGTCGCGAGTCGTGGTCCTCGTGAGCGCCGGCGAGCACGTCGCCGCGCTCTCGACCGAGGAGGACGACTTCGTCGACGAGGTGTTCGCGACGCACCGCGACGCCTTCGAGGCGGCCGAGACGTACGGGCTCCGGACCCCGGCGCTCAGCCGCGTCCGCGAGACGATGGCCGCCGAGATCGGCGAGGCCACCCGCGACGACTTCGACGCCGTCCTCGCGTCGATGGAGTCGGCGGACGCCGCGCTCGACGAGGTGACCGTCTCGCTGCTCGTCGCCGCGAAGAACGACGTCCTCCTCTACGACATCTCGAAGTGGGGCGAGGACGTCGGGATCGCCTCGAAGGCGACGTTCTCCCGGACGAAGACCCGACTGGAGGACCTCGGTATCATCGACACCGAGAAGGTCCCGATCGACGTCGGTCGACCCCGCCTCCGGCTCAAGCTCGGCGACGAGCGGCTCCACGGCGTCGACGCCGACGAGCTCGCGGCGGTCGCGAGCGACCTGATGGCGTAACCGGGACACCGTCTCCGCCCGCGACGCTCCTACCCGCGGCTTTTTTTCGCTCCTTCGCGTCGACCGGGACATGGACATCGGACTTGTCGGCGAGGGGCCCGCGGTCGACGCCGTCGCGACCGCGCTCGGCGACGTCGACGTGAACGTGATGCCGGTCGAGCCGGGGCTGCTGGACGGCTTCGACCTCGCGGTCGTGGTCGACACCGCCGGGTCGGACGCGTTCGCGGCCGCGAACGACGCCCTCGACCGATGGGTCGGGATCGAGGTCGGCGGCGTCGGCGGCGTCCCGCTCGCCGACGTCGACGCCGCGGTGACCGTCTTCGGCGAGGCCTGCTACGACTGCCTCCGAGCCAGGGTCGCGAGCGGCGGCGCGGAGCCGGCGGACGCCACCCAGGGCCGCCGGTCGGCGGTGCGCTACGCCGGCGCGCTGGCCGGGCGCCGCGTCATCCGGCTGCTCGCCGGCGACCCGGTCGCCGACACGGTCGTCGAGGTGCCGGGCCCGGAGCGGACGCTCCTCCCGGTCCCCGGCTGCGACTGCGGCGACGCCCCCGGCGACGTGCTCCCGCGGGAGCACGCGGACCGCGCCCTCGACGACTCGATCGACCGCGCCGAGCGGGCGGTCGACCCTCGGATCGGCGCGCTCTCGGAGGTGGGCGAGCGTGAGTCGTTCCCGGTGCCGTACTACGTCGCGCGCGTCGCCGACACGACGCCGTTCTCCGACGCGCGGGCCGCCGAGTTCGGCGGCGGCGTCGACGCCGGCTGGGACGCGGCGTTCATGAAGGCGCTCGGCGAGGGGTTAGAGCGGTACGCGGCGGGCGTCTACCGCGAGTCGGCGTTCGCGCGCGCGCCGGCAGCGAACGTCCCGAACCCGGTGCCGCCGGACGCGTTCGTCCGTCCCGACGACGCCGAGCCGTACGACCGCGACGACGCCCTCGCGTGGGTGACCGGCGAGGCCCTCGCGACCGGCGAGCCAGCGAGCCTCCCGGCGGAGTTCGTGCAGTTCCCGCCGCCGGAGCGCCGGTACCGGCCCGCGATCACGACCGGGCTCGGCCTGGGGAACTCCGGCCCGGAGGCCGCGCTGTCTGGGCTGTACGAGGCGATCGAGCGCGACGCGACGATGACGAGCTGGTACTCGACGACGGAGCCGCTCGGGCTGGAGGTCGAGGACGCGACGTTCGCCGAGCTGGAGAAGCGCGCGCGGGCCGAGTCGCTCGCGGTGACGCCGCTGCTCGTGACGACCGACGTCGACGTGCCCGTCGTCGCCGTCGGGGTCCACCGCGACGGCGACTGGCCCCGGTTCGCGGCCGGATCTGGCGCCGACCTCGACCCGGTCGCCGCGGCCCGGAGCGCGCTCGCGGAGGCGCTCCAGAACTGGACGGAGCTCCGGTCGATGGGCCCGGAGGCGGCCGCGGAGGAGGGCGCCGCGATCGGACACCACGCCGACTTCCCGGCGGAGACGCGGGCGTTCTTCGACCCGGACGCGAGCGTCTCCGCCGACGCGCTCGGCGAACCGGAGCTCTCCGGGACCCCGGAGCTGGAGGCCGTCGTCGACCGCGTCGAGACGGCTGGACTGGAACCGTACGTCGCCCGGATCACGACGCGGGACCTCGCCGGGATGGGGTTCGAGGCGGTCCGGGTGCTGGTCCCGGGCGCGCAGCCCCTGTTCACCGGCGAGCCCTTCTTCGGCGACCGCGCCCGCGACGTGCCCCGGTCGATGGGGTTCGAGCCCGACCTGGATCGGACGTACCACCCGTTCCCGTAGCCGGCGGCGTCGCTTCCGCCGTCCGGCGCTCCGTCTGCTTCCGCCGTCCGGCGCTC
>NZ_NHPF01000003.1:0-617 GCF_002252925.1 Halorubrum sp. Ea8 | reverse complement strand
GTGTCATTGTGACGGATGGATAGTCAGGTTCGTACCGCAGTCGGTCATAGGGCGATACCTCCGACTCCGACAGCGACGAACGCCAGCGCGACCACCGTCGGAAACACCGCCCGCCAGAGCCGTGAGAACGCGAACCGTCTCGGGGAGCGATCGGTGATGACAAGATCGCCTGTGAGGACGGCCTCGTTCTGTTGCCGTTCCGTGTGTCCCGCGATAAGATACTCCTCGTCGGGAACGGTCCGACGTTCAACGTAGCGCCGCGTCCCGAGTCCGGGAATAATCCGTGCCCATCTCGCAACGGGTTCGAGATCGTCTCGCACGTCGACGAACCGTTGGATTCGCTCGGGTGGCGTTTCACTGGCACCGACGGTGATGACTGTTGATTCCGTATCGAGAGAGAACCGTTTGGCGGATGGGACGACGTCGAGAGACCCGGACGGACCGTCGAGAGTGAACGGACGCGTCGACACACCGTCGTCGAGATGGGCTTGAAACCACGGAATCCCGATCCCGAACGGTTGACGTTCGGTAACCTCAAACTCGAAACCGAGACACTGAGAGCCCGTGAACGGAGCTGTAAGGATCTCGCTCGATTCGTTCGCAACGCCGCGGCACAC
>NZ_NHPF01000025.1:0-9672 GCF_002252925.1 Halorubrum sp. Ea8 | reverse complement strand
CGAGCACAAACCGTGGTGAAGTCCGGCAACTCCTCGACCGACAGCCCGATTTTCTCCACGATATCAGGCATTTCACGGAGGATATCGAGGAGTCGGCGGTACGGAAGGTCGAGGTATTCGCGAAGTCCGTGGAGAGTGATGATCACCCAGTCTGCGTAGCCACCTTCCCCTTTCTTGACAGGCTGATTTCCGTCACTCCCGACAGCTTTTTGAGACAAAGCCACACATCGGTCGGTGAAGCGGGCGAGTTTCGAAGGCACATCGAACTCTGCTCGCTTCACTTCCTCGAAATCCCGCCATTCAGGCAATATTCTTAGCGTCTAAACACGGCCCGCGCCCTGTATTCAGCACGCCTCCAAGAACATATCACCAATTGAGGATTTCAACAGAGCCCTTAGATTCTGAAAACACGGAAGCGCCACGCCGCGGCATATCTAGATTGATGACGTCGAGTCGAGGACCGAAAAGCACCCAACCTCGGACCGATTGGCAGTGGATCAGCCGCCACGGGGGCTGCTCGCAATCGGTTCCTCGCTGGCCACGCTGATCCACCCATAGAGGAGATACTGCGACCATCACTCGACAACGGCATCACGCTGCTCGACATGGACGGGATCGCGTCGTCCCGATTCCGCAGTCGTTCGTGTTCGACCACCTCCTTCATGACGGCGGGGCTCCCTTCTGGGTCGACACGAACGGACACGCGACGGCGACACCCGCACAGATCGCAGCCGGTCGACGATTGCTCAACCGACCCGCGTCACCTGAGTACGTCCGGTATCGTGTGTGGGATACCCGTCCTGTGTGGCCGGCGACTGTCGAGTTACGCACCTCGCGGCGAGGGACTCCGACTCACAACAAATGGCAGCGGTTGACGGTCCCCGGCTCCGCGACGCCGGGGATCAGAGGTATCGGTCCAACTGCGAGCGCGACTCACCGAGGTAGTCGAGTGACTGTGTCCCGACTTCGAGCGAGAGTGTCCCCTGCCAGTCAGACGGGAACGCGTCGAAGATGGGTTCGAAGTCGAGGTTTCCGGCGCCGAACGGGAGATGTTCGTCTGCTGGACGGCGCGTGTCATTCAAATGGACGTGCGAGATTCGGTCTGCATGATCAGCGACGAACGCGGCCGTCTCCGTCGCGTCGTATCCGGTCACCCGGGCGTGACCGGTGTCGAGCGTCATCGACGCGTTCGTGGCAGCGAGCAGTTCGTCTATGTGTTCGATGGTATACGGGCTACCGAAGATGTTCTCAGCACAAATTTCGACGTCCCGCGAGGCGCCGTACGCGGTCAGTTCGGCGACCGATCCGTCGATGTACTCTCGGAGTTCCTCCTGGTCCCACGCGACTGTCCACGCGGAGGACTCCGGATGAAGGACGGCCTTTTCCGCCCCTAGTTCGGCCGCGATATCTATACAGGTCTGTTGCGTCTCGATAGCTCCGGTACGGACTGGCTCGTACGGTGACCCGATGTCAGTCGGGAACGGGAGGTGAACGAGCAGGTCAAGTCCGTGATCGTCGAGTATCTGTCTGATAGCCGTCGCCTGTGGCGTGAGACGCTCGTGGTTATGCTTTCCGTCCATGAGCACTTCGACGTAGTCGAACTCGCGCTCGCCGGCGAATCGCAACTGCGTTTCGAGATCCGATGCTACTGACGTGACGAAACCAATTCGTGGATCCATAAGTGAGGTATGGGTGTGATTACCGTGGCTGGAGGTCGGGGATGGCTGCGAGGGTTTCGAGCTGGTAGGTCGGTTGGATGTCGAGACGGTAGTCGCGCCGGTGCGGGCGGTTTATAAACGCCGAGTCGACGCCGGCGGCGCGTGCCGCCGCGATATCGACGCGGCTGTCACCGACATAAAGCGCCGAGTCGACATCCAGCGCGTCGAGCGCGGTCTCAAGATACGACGGGTCCGGTTTTCGACGCTCGAGCCCTCGAAGCGTCGGTTTTCGTCCGTAGTACGCCTCGAACATCGTCTCGAGGCCGTACTCCGCGACGATGTACTCCACCGTCGCGTGCTGGTTGTTGCTCACGATCGCTGTCGGTACCGCGAGATCGGCAAGCGTCCCGACATCGTCGTAGAGCGGTTTCTCACCGTCTCGGATCGCCTCCAACTGCAGAGCAGTGCGTTCCGCCTCGTGACGACGCCAGAACTCGTCCGCATCGAGTTCGTACCGGTCGGTGAGCGTTCGCACCGTCTCCACTGAGAGCTCATCGACGAGCGAGCGGAGATCGCTCGGAGCGGGGTCGATATCGAACCCCGCGAACGCCCTCCGAGACGCTTCCGTCAGGACCGACTCGTCTGTCGGGTAGGTGAGCACACCGTCGTTGTCGAAGACGACGGCGTCGTACTGCGTTTCGACGCCATTCATGTTCTGCTCCGTGGCGCGTCGCGGGCGGTCTGGTCGGTCGCCTCTGAGGCGACGTCGTCGGCGGAGTGGTAGAACGCGGCTCCGGTCTCGACATCGAACAGGTGCAGCCGCTGGGGATCGGCGGTCAGCGACAGCACGTCACCCACATTGACCGCCGACCGTGGCGGGAGGCTCACTTCCATTTCGGTGGCACCGACAACGCCCCGCGTAAGCAGCGAGTCGCCCAGCGGTTCGGTGACGGTGACCTCCATATTCAGCGGCCCGCGCTTCTCTTGTGAGAGGTCTTCAGGGCGAACCCCGAGGACGACGCTCTCGCCTCCGCGCGACGTGACGGCTTCGGGAACCGGACGCGGGAGCGGAACGGTGTTTTGCTCCCACGTCACGTGGACGGCGTCGCCGCGTCGCTTGATCGTGCCCTCGACGGTGTTCATGCCCGGGCTACCGATGAACTCGGCCACGAACCGGGTCGCGGGCGCGTCGTACAACAGCTGCGGTGGCGCGACTTGCTGTATCTCGCCGTCGTTCATGACCGCGACCCGGTCGCCGAGCGTCATCGCTTCGACCTGGTCATGTGTGACGTACAACGTTGTCGTCTGAAGCTGGGCGTGTAACTCGGCGAGCTCGGCGCGCATCTGCACGCGGAGCTTCGCGTCGAGGTTACTGAGCGGCTCGTCCATCAGGAACACCTCCGGGTCGCGAACCAGCGCGCGGCCGATGGCGACGCGCTGCTGCTCGCCCCCGGAGAGCGCAGAGGGCGTCCGGTCGAGGAGGTCCTCGATATCGAGTATCTCGGCCGCCTCTGCGACCCTGTCGTTGACTTCGTCGTCGGTGAACTGAGTGGCAGTCGTGAGGCCGAACGTCATGTTCTCCCTCGCGGTCATGTGCGGGTACAGCGCGTAGCTTTGGAACACCATCGCGACGTCGCGCTCTCCCGGTGACGTCGTTGTCACGTCCTCGTCGGCGATTGCGACGGCGCCCTCCGTGGGAGATTCGAGCCCGGCGAGTAACCGCAGGGTTGTCGACTTCCCACAGCCCGACGGGCCGACCAAGACGAGGAACTCGCCCTCGCGAACGTTGAGGTCGACGCCGTCGACCGCGGTGACGTCGTCGAAGCGTTTCACCAAGTCTGTCGTCGTGATTCCGGTCATTCTGAGAGTCCGAAGGTTTCCAGCAGCGGGCCGCGGAAGACGATGAGCGCCAGCAGCGGCGGCAGCAACGTCAACACGGCGCCCGCCATGATGAGCCCCCAGTCGGTCTGGCCAGCGTTCCCGACTGACTGAAGGTATTTCATGCCGACCTGTACGACCTGTTTGTTTTGGTCGGAAATGACGATCAGCGGCCACAGGTACTGGTTCCACGCGTAGATGAACGTGATCACGCTGAGTCCGCTTATCATGCCCCGCGACATCGGGATCAACACGTCCCAGAGGAAGCGCAGGGGACCGACCCCGTCGACCTTGGCCGACTCGACCAGTGAGTCGGGGATCGACATGAAATGCTGCCGGAGGAGGAAAACGGCTGTCGCGCTCGCGACGTACGGTCCGGTGAGCGCTAACAGCGTGTTCGTCCATCCCAGTGCGGCCATCATCTCGTACAGCGGGACGATGCGCACCGGAACCGGGAACATCAGCGTAAATAGAATCAGAAAGAAGATTGCGTTCTTGAATCGGAAGTCGTAGAAGACGAGCGCGACCGCGGCGAGGAGACTCACTGCGATTTTCGCGACGGTGACCACGATCGACATCACCAGCGAATTGAACATGTACGAGGCCATGCCGTAGGTCGTGAACACCTCGACGTAGTTGGCGAGTCCGTCGCTTCCGATCCCGACGTTGGTAATATCGTACACCTCCGGAACGGTCTGTGTGCTCATGACGAACGCCAACAGGAGCGGCGAGGCCATCAGTAGGATCGACCCGATGAGTCCGAGGTGGACGCGCCACTGCGCCGGGACCAACCGGGTGTCGGAGATTATTGACAGCGGTTCGTCCTCTCGGGTGCCGACTGCGGTGTCTTCGGTGTCTAGTGACATCAGTAGTGTGCGTAGCGGTCGGACACGCGCAGCTGGACGAACGTGAGCCCGGCGACGAGCACGAACAGGATCACGGACTGCGCGGAGGCGAGTCCGAGGTTGTTAAATTGGAACGCGTCACGGTACAGCTGATAGATCATCAGGTTGGTGGCATTCGTCGGTCCGCCCTGCGTCATCAGGTCGATGAGCGCGAAGCTCCCGAAGAACGCGTAGATCGTGTTGATCACGACGAGGAACACTAATGTGGGAGACATGAGCGGAATGTACACGCGGACGAGCCGTCGCCACGTCTCGATCCCGTCGAGTTCGCACGCTTCGTTGAGCGATTCGGGCACGTTGTTCAGGGCGGCGAGCATGAAGATCACGTTGTACCCGATCTGTTTCCAGATCGCCGCGATGGCCACGACAGCGAACCCTTGCCAGCCGACGGTGAACCAGTCGACCTCGACGCCGAACCACGCCTCGATGTAGTGCGTGTAAATGCCGACGCTCGGATGAGCGAGGAACAACAGGACTGTCCCGGCGACCGCCGTCGGCAGCGCGTACGGCCAAATCGCCGCGATCAGGTATGCCGCTTTGCCGTCGCTGACCTCGTACAACAGGAACGCGACAGCGAGTCCGACGGCGAGCGATCCGACGACGACTATCGCTGCGAACGCGATTGTCAACCCGACGCTCGTGAGGTACACTTGGGAACTCAGGAGTTCGGTGAAGTTCGCCAGGCCGACGAACCGTGTGTTCTGCCCGAACAGGAAGGTCTGGAAGAAGCTGAACCTGAGCGTCTGTAACGACGGGTAATACAGGAACGCGACGATCGCGACGAGCGTCGGTAGCAGGAGGAGGTACGCCCCTAACGTGCTGTCGAAGGTGTTCTCGTGAACGCCCATGTCAGTTCCCTTTGCTCTGGATGTAGCTTTCTAGGGCGTCGTCGGCCTCCGATTTCATGCTAGCGAGCTTTTCATCGACGGTCACGTCGGAGTTAATCATACTGACGTATCCGTCTTGGATGATAGTTCGAACCTCCGACGCCGGCCCGGCCTGCCACCCCTGCGTCGCTACTGTCTGTTCCGTTTCCTGAAGCTGGTCGAACGCGGTCTGGAAGTTGGGGTTCTCATCGAACCAGCCGTCCTCATCGAGGTATTCGACCGCACTGTCACTGATCGGGAAATACCCAGTGTTCTGGTGCCAGAAAGCCTGCTGTTCCGCTTCAGCCAACCACAGCAGGAAGTCGGTGAGCCCCTGCTTCTTCTCGTCGGACAGGCCGCGGGTCATCCAAAGGGACGCGCCGCCGATGACGACGCCGGTCCGTGTTTCACCGGCCGTCGGGTAGTACCCCGTTCCGAGTTCGAAGTCGTTCTCTTCGGCTCCCGCGGTCGCCGAGGCGACGCCGGCCGTCGACGATATCCACATGGCCGTCTGTCCGTTGAGGAACGCCTGCTGTGCGGCGCCCCAGTTGCCGACGCCGGCGTGGTTGTACAGGCCGTCTGCGTGCATGTCGGCCCACCACGTGAAGATCCGGTCGGCCGTGTCGGTGTCCAAGTTGGCCTCCGTCGGGTCTGTCGTGCGGCCGTTGTCCTTGTTCACGAACGGGACGTTCGCCTCTGCGAACCACTGTTCGGGGAACCACGAGACGTTAGCGAAGGTAATCCCTTGCTCCGCGATCCCCTGATCGACGATCGTCTCGCTCGCCTCCCTGACCTCCGCTAACGTCTCGGGCGGCGACTCCGGGTCGAGCCCGGCCGCTTCGAACATATCCTTGTTGTAGTAGAAGATCGGGTTCGACGAGTTGAACGGCATCGAGTACACCGTGTCGTCGAACGAGTAGTAATCGATAACCGGATCTTGGAAGTCTGACCAGTCGATCCGGTCGCTCGGAAGCGCCTCCTCCATCGGTTCGAACGCCCCGCTGTCGATCGTGAGTCGGCTTCCGAGGTCCACGATCTGTGCCAGCTCCGGCGCTTCGCCCGCCCCGATCGCGGACGTAACTGCGTTGAGCGTCTCGTCGTAACTCCCCTTGTAGCTGGTTTCAACGGTCACGCCGTCGGACTGTTCGTTGAAGTCGGCCGCGAGCGCGTCAACCGTTTCACCGAGGTTTCCCCCCATCGCGTGCCACCAGTTGATCGTCGTCTCCCCGCTGCCTCCCGAGTCTGCGCTGTTGGTCGAACTCGACGAGTCGCTCGACCCTCCAGCGTCTTCGGAGCCGTCGGATGTCGCCCCGAGGCACCCAGCCGACACGAAGCCGACCGCGGCTGCTCCGGTCGTTCGTAGAAATCGACGCCGCCTCTCGCTTGCATTGTTGGCGTTGGCCACAAGAGCAACTCCGTGATAGCAATAATAAGCTCTTATAATAGATGACATGAACGGTAAGAATCGCCCAGTAGACATCCATTCGGTCCGCGAAAATCCGTACCAGTACGGAGCGGTACGACTGCACTGAAACGTATTGTGTGATATATACTTTGATGAGTCGCGCAGTTCAATCTCAGAGGAATTCGGGTTCTCGGTCGCGCGTAACGCGTAGCGCTATCCAGTACGGAGACTGACGGCGGACGACCGCTGACAGGGGTAGCTGCCGTGCAACCGTCAGGGCCGTCCGCCCGAGCCCGATGCGTCAGTTGCCCGCGGAAGCAGACCCGAGTAGTCGGCGGCGATACCGTCAACGCCGGCGGCGGCGAGGCGATCGGCCTGATACCACGTGTCGACCGTCCACACGTTCACGTCGCGCCCGTCCGCGTGAGCCTCCGCGACGAGGTCGACACCGGCGGTGAGTGCGGTGTCGTGGAACGGCGTCCCAGCGATGAGCTTCATCGGCGCGTGAACAGCCGCGGCGTCGTGTTCCCGAGCGATGGCGAGCCCGTCGCCGACCGACTCCCATAGAATGGGTGCCACCGCGTACGACGACGCGTTACGCATCGCCGCCAACGCTCCTTCGTAGAACGACGAGCAGAGGAACTCGTTGTCGTGCTCGTCGAGCACCTCAACGACGCGATCGACGAACGGCTGCCAGGCGGCCGCTCGGTCCGCGAGCGCCGAGTCGGAGAGTTTCTCGGCGAACCGCAGGTCATATTTTCCCGGATTCTTCAACTCGACATTCACGCCTACGTCCGGGGGGACGACATCGAGGAGCGTCGATAGTCGCGGGACCGTGTCCCCGCTACCAAGTACCTCCGCACTGGTGACGGTCGCAGTCTCGGTCTCCCAGACGACACCTGTCGCGTCCGTGAGCCCACGGCTACCGCCGTCTCGTCCGGACAGATTGGCGTCGTGAAACACAACTACATCGTTGTCGGCCGTCGGAACGACATCGATTTCGATGATGTCGGCTCGCCGGCTCGTCGTCCCACCGCCGTCAGCCGGGACGCTCTCGCTCGCGGCTACCCGCGCCGCGGTGACGGTATTCTCCGGGTTTTCGCCCGCAAATCCGCGGTGGGCGATGAGCGTGAGCTCGCTCGGTGACCGAGCGTCAACCGGCCCAGATCCGTCGTCGCGTCTCTGTACGGCGGTATCATCGCCTGCCGCGTCGCCGCCTCCAGAGTCGATCCCGCCGTCAGTATACACGGCGCCCAGCGTGCCCGTCGTGGTGACACCGACGGTACTTCTCAGCAGTCGCCGGCGCCGCATCGTCCGCTCCCCCGCCTTCGCGGAGCGCCCACAGGTATTTCGAGCCATGTAATTATGTCTCGGGGATCAAATAAATCGGCTGGTATGTGGTATCCGGAGGTGTCTATATCTATGGATACCCATCGGTCCGTCCATAGTGGTTCCCCCTTATTTAGCTCAATGTCGCATCCGTTCTCTGAACTACAGAATGTGGGCAGATGGGTGGGATCCGACTACACCAGCCTGTTAGTGAGTCATAGCACGGTTTCGGCCCCACTTACGTTCATGTGAAGCCTTTATCAGCAATCTCAATAAACATCGGATAACCCTCTCGTAAAGCGCCGGAATCCGGATGCGAGGGTCTTGATGCCTTCTGACCGTTTTGAACGAGAGTATACTGAAGTACGTTGCTCACACAGGTGCGATATGGACAGAGATGAATCGACCGAGGCTACCGGTTTTGACAGTATCAAAATGGATCTGGTCGAGACAGCCTCCGTCTCTGAGTCGGGGGAAATGACGATCCCAGACCGGGTCCGTAATAAACTCGGAGCTAACCCTCCAGGACTCGTCGCATTCTACGAGTCGGACACTGGAGAGGTATTCATCAAACGAGTTCCATCTGCGTCGGAGATGGCGGGCTTTGCTGCGCGAAACGCGGAGGCAACGACGGACGCCCCTGCGACTGAATTACTCCGTGAGAAGCGCGATTCGGATCAGTGCGGTCCGGAATAGATCCGTTTATCGCTGTCTCGTTCTCCTGTTGGAACCCCTCTCCGACGTGGGGATTATTGCTCGGGAGTTGCGTAGAAATGACTCCACACTCCACTCTCGCGACTCACACACTCGGGGGTCACGCTCACATCGCTGGCGACGATCCACGCTGGCGACGACGACGGACGGTGCGGTTCGAGCGCGACTCGGTCGCGGTAGCTGAGGCGGTACTCCGCGATCGCTGGTTGCGGTCCACGCGGCGAGCGTGCGGTGCGGTCACTCCGCGATCGACGGTCGTCTCTCGCGGTCAACGCGGTGAGCTCGGTCGCGCTCTGGTGCGCTGCTGTTCGCGTCTCATCTCGGGCGTCGTTCGTCGTGGGAAGTCGCTGTGAGCGGCGCACCCCCACGTAAGGCTTGTTGCTGTAGCTGTCTACGTGTAAGCAATGTCGGCGTCGAGGCGTGTTCGACGGCGACGCGCGTTGTTGGCTCCACGGTCGCGACGCGTCGATCTGTAGTTCGGGCTACGTCGCGTTCCTCATCCTCGGGAGTCCGAGCTCGCGTTCACTTCGCGTTCATCATCTGCGTCATCGACGGCGACGGTCCACGTCATCATCTGGGGTTCGAGCACACGCGTTGCGTTGCGGTCTTCTCCACGATCGACGTCAGTCGATCGGTCACTTCGCGTCATCTCTCGCGACGGTCCACGTCTCGTTTCTCTCTGGTTTCTGATACTCGGTGCGAGCTCGTCTTCTGTCGTCGACGGCGACGATCGTGTTGCTGCTGCGAGCGCGGTCGGCGCTCGATCTCCTCTCGGGCTTCGCGTCGTTTCCTCCACGGTCCACGGTCGTCGCGACGTGGTGGATCTCATTCTCGCGTTGGGCGAGGGACCCCCTTCATCTTCTCCTCTCATCGGTCGGAGGGGGGTATCGCCTCTATTAGTGCGGTCGATGGGGGGG
>NZ_NHPF01000055.1:0-8024 GCF_002252925.1 Halorubrum sp. Ea8 | reverse complement strand
TTTGCGCGCGGCGCGTGGACCCGCTCGCATGGCGAAACAGCCGCACCTGCTGGTCGAGGAGGGCGACGTCCACGAGATCGCGATCATCCCGGGCGACCCGGGCCGCGTCGACCGGATCGCCGACCTGTGCGACGACAGCGAGCTCGTCGCGCAGAACCGCGAGTACAAGATCGTCAACGCGAGCTACGAGGGGACCGACCTCACGATCTGCTCGACCGGGATCGGCTGTCCGTCGGCCGCGATCGCCGTCGAGGAGCTCTCGCGCGTCGGTGTCGAGACGTTCCTCCGCTGTGGCACCTGCGGCGCCCTGCAGGCCGACATGGAGGTCGGCGACATGGTGGTCGCGACCGGAGCGGCTAAAGAGGAGGGGACGAGCAAGCGCTACGAGTCGGCGAACTACCCCGCCGTCCCGGACTACGACGCGCTGGGCGAGCTCGTCGACGCCGCCGAAGACAACGGCGAGGACGTCCACGTCGGCCCGATCGTCTCCGACGACGCCTTCTACAACGAGAGCGACGAGTACGTCGGCGACTGGAACGACGCGAACCTGCTCGCGATCGAGATGGAGGCCGCGACCGTCTTCTCGCTGGCGCGCCGCAAGGGGCTGCGGGCCGGCGCGATCTGCACCGTCGACGGCAACCTCGTCGCCGGCAGCCAGAAGGGCGCGGACTCGGACGACGAGCTACCGGAGAAGGCCAAGGACAACGTCGAACGCGCGATCCTGATCACCCTGAACGCGGTCACAGCGCTGTAAGAGGGCCGCGCGTCGGGGGCCGCGGACGCCGCGATTACTCGTCTTCCGCCCGGAACTCCACCAGCGTCAGGTCCCGGTCAAGCGCGCAGGTGTCGTGCGGCGGCTCGCCGAGCACCTGATCGATCACGCGCTCGTCGTCGAAGTCCGCGCCGTCGGGGACGCAGTACCCGTGGCTCGGGCACTCGGTGTGGGGGCACGGCCCGGCGAGCGAGACGCGACTGCCGGCGTACGCCTGTTTCGACGGGACGTTCGCGGGGACCGGGGCGGGCTCGACCTCGACCGCCCGGACGCCGGTGTCGTGGACGGCGCAGTCGAGCGTCTGCGCGTTCTCGCGGATCCCCGTCACGCGGTACCGGGTGCCCTCGGAGAGGTTGAGACACTGGCTCCGGTACGGGCAGCCCTCGCAGGCGGGCGACTCCCCCTCGTAGACGAACTCGCGTCCCGTGTCCGCGAGTCGCGTTCCGATGAGCGTGACCGTGGTCATGGTCGACACGAGGCCCCGCGACGCCGTAAGCCTCCCGCCTCGCCGGGGACGTCGGTGGTTCCGGGCCACCACGTCCGGACGGACCGGAGGGCAAGACACATCCCCGGCCCCCGGCAACGACGACCGAACGAATGATCGCGGGGCTCGCGCGGGACGCGAAACGGGAGGCCGAGGCGGCGAACGAGCGGCGGGTCCTCGCGCTCGCCGGCGACCGCGACCGCGGGATCGACGCGGCCTACACCGCGATCGAGGCGATCGGCGGCGAGCGCGACGGCGCGTCGACCGCCGTCGTCTCGACCCGCGAGGGATTCCGGTTCGAGGAGCACCGCCCGCGGAACGCTGACGAACTGCTCGGAGGCACCCGCGAGGTCGTCGTCCTCGACTGCCACGAGCGGTTCGTCCCGAACGCGCTCGGCCGGTGCGTCGGCGCGGTCGACGGCGGCGGACTCCTGATCCTCCTGACGCCGACGCTCGACGACTGGCCCGGGATCCGCGACCGCTTCGACGAGTCGCTGGCGGTCCCGCCGTACGGCGTCGACGACGTGACGGGGCGGTTCCGCGAGCGGTTCGTCGGGACCTTGCGCGCGCATCCGGGGATCGCCGTCGTCTCGCTCGGCGCCGACGGGCCCGAGGGGGACGTCCTCGATCGCGACGGGCTGACTGGCGGAGCCGCGGTCGCGGAAGGAGCGAGGGCGGGATCCGAACCGGGCGCCGGACCGACCGTCCCGCCGAACGCGACGTTCCCCGCCGCGGCGTACGAGGCGTGTCTCACGGCCGATCAGGCTCGGGCGGTGAGGGCGTTCGAGTCGCTCGCGACTCCGGGCAACGCGGTCGTCGTCGAGGCCGACCGCGGGCGGGGGAAGTCGAGCGCGGCGGGGCTCGCGGCAGGCGCGCTCGCCATCGCCGGCGCCGACGTGCTGGTCACGGCGCCGGCGGTTCGCAACGCGGCGGAGGTGTTCGTGCGGGCGGAGGAGCTGATCGGGGGTGAGGACGCGCGGGGCGGCGAGGCCGGCGCCGCGGACGGGACGCCCCGCGTCGAGACGCGGAGCGGCGGGCGGGTGCGGTACCTGCCGCCGGCCGAGGCCGCGGAGCTCCCCGGCGATCCGGACGTCGCGATCGTCGACGAGGCGGCGGCGCTCCCGGTGCGGCTGCTGGAGGGGTTCCTCGACGAGCGGGTCGCCGTCGCGTTCTGCACCACGGTCCACGGCTACGAGGGAGCCGGGCGGGGGTTCGCGATCCGGTTCCGCGAGCGACTGCTCGATAGCCCCCTCGCGGTCCGGGACGTCCGCCTCGACGAGCCGATCCGGTACGCGCGCAACGACCCCGTCGAGGCGTGGGCGTCGCGGGCGCTCCTGCTCGACGCGCGGCCGGCGGTCGACGAGGCCGTCGCGGGGACGGCGGCCGACGAGGCGACGTACCGAGCGCTCGCGCCCGACGACCTGCTCGCGGACGAGGCCCTGCTCGGCGAGGCGTTCGGGCTGCTCGTCGCCGCTCACTACCGCACCGAGCCGAACGACCTCGCGCGGCTGCTGGACGCCCCGAACCTCTCCGCGCGGGCGCTCGTCGCCGAGGGGCGGGTGGTCGCCGTCGCGCTGCTCGCTCGCGAGGGCGGACTGGACGCCGAGACGCGCCGGGCGATGTACGAGGGCGAGCGCGTCCGCGGAAACATGGTCCCCGACGTGCTGACGAGCCAGCTCCGCGACGAGGCGGCCGCCGGGCCGCGGGGGGTCCGGACGGTCCGGATCGCGACGCACCACGCCCTGCGAGACGCGGGGTTCGGCTCACGGCTGCTGGCGGAGATCCACGCCGAGTTCGGAGCGGCGGTCGACTACTTCTCGGTCGGCTACGGCGCGACGCCGCGCCTGCTCCGGTTCTGGCGGCGGGCCGGCTACCGGACCGTCCACCTCTCGACCTCCCGCAACGACGCCTCCGGCGAGCACTCGGCGATCATGCTGCGCCCGGCGAGCGAGGCCGGCCGAGGGCTGCTCTCCCGCCACGCCGTCACCTTCCGAGACCGCGAGCGCGACGGGCTCTCGGACGCCCACCGCGACGTCGACCCCGACGTGGTCGCCGGCGCGCTCCGCGCCTGTCCCGCGCCGGTCCCGGTGGACCTGACCGAGATCGAGTGGCGCTCCGTCGTCGGGGCGTCGTTCGGGCCCGGGATGTACGACAGCGCGCCCGGCGCGTTCCGGGACCTCGCGCTCGCGGCGCTGGTCGAGGGCGCCCCGGAACTCGGCGCCCGCGAAGAGCGACTGCTGGTTCGGAAAGTCCTGCAGGGCCGCCCGTGGGAGTCGGTCGCGGACGAGCTCGGCTACGTCTCGACGGCCGCCTGCATGCGCGCGCTCGGCGACGCGTACGAGCCCCTCGTCGAGCGGTACGGGACCGACTTCGCGCTCGCAGAGCGGGAGCGATTTATAAGTGACTGACGGGACTGAGGCCGGCATTTATAAACAGAGGAGGTGGCGCGTGCCTGCGAGGCCGCCCCGCGGCCGAGCAGCACGCGCGAGGGAGTCGGTGGTCCGGAGCGAAGCGGAGGACCACCGACGAGGCTGGGGAGGCGTGAGGTGCGGTGCCGTGCGGTCGGGCGGGGCTCAAAGGGGCAGCCGCGAGGACGAAGCACGCTGCAGCAAGCACCGCAACGAGGGAGCGCCAGCGACCGAGCGAGGAGCGCAGCAAAGCGCGCGAGTCGTCGCGGCTGGGGCTTTGGAGGTGTTCGTCGAAGAGTTACTGGCAACGATTTATAAGCGAGCGGCTGGGGCTTTGGAGGTGTTGTCCGGAGGTCCGAGGTCAACCGTTTATAAATAAACGACGACTGCTACAACGGTCGTCGGTGCCCCGCCGAACGCGACCGATTAAATCCGGTTCTCGCGGCCGGGGTCGACGTCGATAGCGTCGACCGGGCAGACGTCGACGCAGAGCATGCAGTCGATACACTGGTCCTCGTCGATCGGGTTCGCCTTCCGCTCCGACTCGGGGTGGCCGGGGGTGTCCACCCAATCGAACACGTCCACCGGGCAGTCCTCCAAGCAGGCGCCGTCGGCGAGACAGATGTCGAAGTCGACGGCGACGTGGGTGCCGCGGATCCCCTGCTTCTCGGGCGGGTCGACGGGTCCCCAGACGGCGACGCCGTCCTCCTCGCCGACCTGCTCCCGGTTCTGTTCGAAGTTCGAGTCGATGGCCATCGTGCCCGTAGTTCCGGGGCTCGCTACTTAACCCCCGCGGCAGGCGGTCGGCGAGGGCGGCTCACGGGGCTCGGAGCGTCGACGAGGCCGACGGCGGATTCGGACTACGGGTGCGCGTAGTACGCGAGCAGGTCCTCCTCGCCGTCGGGTCCGTCGGGCTCGTCGGTGGCGGCCGGCTCGAAGGCGTCGATCCGGGCGAAGCCGACGCGCTCGAACTGGACGACCCCGTCGGTGTCGACGTCGTCGACCGCGGGCTCGGCGATCCCCCGGACGTCGCCGGTGACGGTCCGCAGCAGGGTGTCGAGCCCATCGTCGGCCGGCGCCCAGTGGACCACGTCCACGTCGCCGTCGCGGACGACGTCGATGTCGGCGTCCGCGAAGACCAGCTCGTCGCCCGCGTACCGGACGCAGCCGTATCCCTTGAGCCAGACGCGCTCGCCCTCGCTCGGGAGGTCGGAGGACTCGACGACGACCCTGCCCGCGGGAACGGTCCGGTCGCCGCGGTCGGCGTGGTCGGGGTGGAGCGGCGGGTGGCCGGCCTCGGGCGCGGGGGCGTCGCCGTCGACGACCGGGAGCTCGACCGCGGGGTCGTCGTCGCGGTCGCGCACGAGGAAGTAGCGGTTCGCCTCGTCGTCGATCAGGTCGCGGTTGTTCGCGTACACCGACGACATGGCCAGATCGACGTCGGAGGTGGACATCCCCAGCTCCGTCATCGAGTCGACGAGGGCCTGCCCCCGGATGCCGCGGCGGCGCATCGAGCGGATGGTCGGCGCGCGCGGGTCGTCCCAACCGGTCAGCTCGCCGTCCGCGATGAGCCCCTTGATCGTCGACGTGGAGAGTTTCACGTCGTACTCGTCCACCTGGACGTGGCCCCAGTGGAGCACCTCGGGGTACTCCCAGCCGAAGTAGTCGTAGACGAACCGCTGGCGCTTCGCGGAGTCCTGGAGGTCGATGCCGCGAATGATGTGGGTGACGCCCGTGAGGTGGTCGTCGACGCCGGACTGGAAATCGAGCATGGGCCAGCAGCGGTAGTCGGCCGCCGCCTCACGCGGGTGCGGCGTGTCGATCATCCGGAACGCGACCCAGTCGCGGAGCGCCGGGTTCTTGTGCTCGATGTCGGTGCGCACGCGGAGGACCATCTCGCCCGCGTCGTACTCGCCGGCGACCATGGCGTCGAACTCCTCGTGGACCGTCTCGGCGGCCTTCTCGCGGTGCGGACACGCCTCGGCGTCGTTCTTCAGCGCGGAGAAGGTCTCGCCGGAACACGAGCAGGTGTAGGCGCCGCCGGCGTCGATCAGCTCGCGGGCGTGGTCGTAGTACGTCTCCAGCCGATCGGACGCCTTCAGCACGCGGTCGGCCTCGAAGCCGAGGTACGCGATGTCCTCCAGGATGGCGTCGTACGCGTCTAAGTCGGGGCGCTTCGTCTCCGGGTCGGTGTCGTCGAACCGGCAGATGAACTCGCCGTCGTACCGCTCCTTGTACGTCCCGATCACCGCGGGCATCCGGGCGTGGCCGACGTGCCACGGGCCGTTCGGGTTCGGCGCGGCGCGCATCACGACCGCGCCGTCCTCGGCGTTCGGGAGCTCGGGGAGGACGTGATCGTCTTCCTCGTCTTCGGCCTCCAGCTCCGCGAGCTTGTCGGGCGCGAGCTCGCCGAGCCGCTCGCGGCGCTCGGCCTCGTCCATGTCGGCGACCCGGTTCACGACTCGGGCGACGACCCCGGGGATCTCGTCGCCGTGCGGTCTAAAGTCGGGGTTCTCGCCCATCAACGGGCCCATGATGGCGCCCACGTCCGGGTCGCTGCCGTGTTTGAGCGCGTTGAACAGCGCGGCGGCCTCGCCGGCCGCCTCGACGCGCTCGCGGAGTTCGTCGTCCATGCCCGTCGGTTGTCGGGGTCGGCTCAAAAGCGCCGCGGAACGGCGACCGGCCGGCGGTCGGTTCTCCGGCCGGCGTCGACGTCGCTACGGGGCGGAACAGCGCGCGAAAACCGAACCGGAAGGGCGACCGCGGCGGGGGCCGCGGAAGGGGGCTCCGCGGGTAGGGGTGTCCAAAACCTGCGCGCGGACGGACTTAAACGACCGAGACCGTTCACGGCGAGCGGACGGAAAGAGCGGCCCGAGACGGGCGTAAACGGTCGAGACGCTTATTAGGCGTGAGCCGATTACGTGTGCGATCTGTGCGGCCCGTCGCCGCGGTTCGCCGGCTTGATATCGCGTCGCGCCGTGGGTGACGCATGAACACGGGAGCGACTCGACGCCCCCTCCGGCCGGCGGAGGGATCGGCGTGGTAGGACCCATGTCGGACGCGGAGCGCGACGCGGGGAACCGGAAGATCAAGGTCGGATTCCTGGTGCTCGTCGCCGTCTCGCCGCCGCTCATCGCCCTCCAGTGGAACCCGACGCCGCTGGAACTGCTCGCCGCCCTCGGCGGCGGGGTCCTGTTGGGAGTGCTGCTCGTGTGGTACCTCGGCCGGCTCGCCGACCAGTTCACGGGCGGCTCGCGGCGGCCGGGACGGCGGCGGTAGAAACAGACAGCCCCCGGGACCGCGTCAGACCTCAGTCCCCGTCCGGTCGCGCGGACGGCTCGGCGCCGACGGCGACGACCTCGCCCGCGCGGTCGACGGCGACGGACCGCGACGACGACAGCGGCGAGACGCTCACCTCGCCCTCCACCGCCGCGAGCCGGTCCGATCCCGGATCGTCGGCGACGTCGCCGCGGAGGAACTCTCGCCAGAAGCGGTCGCGGAGCTCCATCCCCATCTCGCCGCGCCGCTCGCCGAACTCCCACCCCTCGGGGACGTTCTCGTCTTCCGGCCCCTCCTCGCCCGGTCGGAACTCGATCACGTCGAAGCCGCGCGCGGGCTCCGTCAGCCGGTAGGTCGGGTCGGCGGTGGCCTCGTCGTCCGCGGCCGGCGCGTTGACGTTCAGCACGTCGGCGCCGAACGGGAGCGCCGCTCCGGTCCCGTCTCGGTCGCTCCCGTCGAACTCCGTGCGGTCGAGCAGGTCGAGCACCGCGTCGGCGGCGAGCGCGAAGTCGTCGGCGTCCAGGGTCGGCGGCACGGGGAGGTTCCCCCGGTCGTACAGCGAGACGGCGATCGCTGGCGTGCCGAGGAAGGCGGCCTCCATCGCGGCGCCGACCGTCCCGGACTGCCCGAGGATGTGCGCGCCGATGTTCGGCCCGTGGTTGCAGCCGGAGACGACGACGTCGGGGTCGAGCCCGAGCGCCACCTCGGCGACGGCGACGCAGTCGGCGGGCGTCCCCTCCACCGCGTAGCCGGCGTCCTTCTCCGCGTATTCAACGGTGGTCTCCCACCACGAGCGAGTGCCGCCGACCCCGGACTGGTTCTGCTTCGGCGCGACGACCGTCACGTCGTACTCGCGCGAGAGCGCGTCCGAGAGCGCACGGATCCCGACGGCGTCGATCCCGTCGTCGTTGGTGAGGAGGATCTCGCGGGTCATGGGTGACAGTCCGACGGGCCGGGGGAAAACGTCGCCGGTAGCGGTCGCGAATCGCGGCGAGAGGCCGACGCGGGAACCGACAGGCGTCGGGCGGGTGGTACTCCGGGGCGGTCAGCGGAGGGAACGGCGGGCGGAGCGGGAGAGGGT
>NZ_NHPF01000107.1:0-7951 GCF_002252925.1 Halorubrum sp. Ea8 | reverse complement strand
GGCTGGAGGCGGGCGAGTTCGAGGCGGCGAAGGCGGACGACGGGGGCTCCGGAGACGACGCCGACGACGGCGACGACTTCGACGACGGCGACGACTTCGACGCCCTCGATCGGCTGTAGCCCGCCTCCGCCCGTCGAGCGCCGGTTCCCTACAGCCAGTCGGCGTCCGGGTCGACCCGCCCCGCCGGCGTCTCGCCGTTGAGGACGGCGGCGACGTCGGCCGCGCCGCTCCGGTTCAGGTCGTCTCTGGCGTCCTCGCTGTACCACGCCGCGTGGGGGGTGACGACGGTGTCCTCGCGACCGACGAGCGGGTCGTCCTCGGGCGGTTCCTCGGCGAGCACGTCGAGCCCGGCGCCCTTGATCGTCCCGGACTCCAGCGCCTCGAGGAGGGCGTCGGCGTCGACGACCGGGCCGCGGCTCACGTTGACGACGACCGAGCCTTCGCCGAGCCGCGCGAGGGCGTCGGCGTCGACGATCCCGCGAGTCGCGTCGGTCAGGGGGGCGTAGACGCCGACGTGGTCGGCGCGGTCGAACAGCGCCTCGAACTCGACCTTCTCGACGCCGTACTCGGCCATTTCGTCGGCGTCCACGAACGGGTCGTGGGCGATCAGCGTCGCGTCGAAGCCGGCGAGCTGCTCGGCGGCGCGCCGGGCGATGGGGCCGAACGAGAGCAGTCCGACCGTCGACGCGCTCACGCGTCGGACCGGGCGGCCGGTCTCCCAGCTCCACCCGCCGGCGGCGACATCGTCGTCGTATGCCTTCAGCGAGCGAAGACAGGCGAGAAGCAGCGAGACGGAGTGGGTCGCCACCTCGTCGGTGCAGTAGTCGGGGACGCGGGTGACGGTGACGCCCTCGTCGGCCGCGGCGCCGACGTCGACGTTGTCGACGCCGACCGCCGACCGGACCACCACCTCGAGGTCGAGCGCCGCGAGCGCCTCGGCGGTGACCGGCGTGTTGATGTCGGTGACGACCGCGTCGGCGCCCGCCGCCGCGTCGCTCACCCGCTCCGCCGACCCCAAGTCGGCGACCTCGATCTCGACTGATTCGTCGACGCGCTCGCCGAGCACCTCGCGGTACGTCTCCGGGTCGATCATCGCGAACGACGACAGGACGACCTTGGCCATATCCCCGCTTTATTCCGCCCCCACTTGATGGCTGGTATTGACGTGTTTAGGCTCTCAAACGTCGATTTTCGATCATGATGTTCTCAATGGGGCGAGCGGGACACCGCGCGGTTCCGGAGGCTCTTTGCGCGCCGGGCGGCTACGTACCGTCGTGACCGACGACAGTTCGACCAAGCCCCCGATGCTCGTCCTCTTGGAGTCGCTGGCGTTCTACCGGAACGTCCGGATCGGGCTCGTCGCGGGCGCGGGCCTCGCGCTCCTCCTGTACCTCGTCCGCACGCTGGAGCTACTCGGACCCGTGATCGACACGCGCGAGTACCCGCTGTTCGGGCCGGAGGTCTGGTTCCTGTTCTTGGCGTTCGTCCTTGCGGCGACGTTCGCGCTGTTAGTCGCCGTCGCGCTCACGATCGCCGAGGCGGCGCGAGGCGCCGGCGAGGTGTCGACGGAGCCCGAGTGAGGAGAGAGCGAGCAGCGACGAGCAAATCGCTCAGCGACGCGAACGACCGTGGAATCGACGGGTCGGACGGGCGCGGACCGATCGGCACGGTCTCAGCGACGCGGTCTCAGTCGGCGGTACAGGAGGCGTCGCTCTCCTCGCCGGTGAACTCCTGGGCCGGCTCGGTGAGCTTGTAGAGGTTCTGTCTGGCGTCCGCGAAGTAGACGTCCTCGTCGACGACCCCGATCCCCTCCAGCCGCTCGAGGGCGTACCGAACGGTCCGGGCCGACAGCATCGACTCCTGTACGATGCCTTTCTGCGTCAGCGGGCCGTTGTACTCGAGCACCTTGAACACGAGCTTGGCGCTCGGCGGGAGGTCGTCGAGCCCCTCCGTTTGGGTTCCTTCCATCGTTACGATTCGAAACCGCACATCGTCATAAATGTTGATGGACCACGGGTGTATTTCGGGTATTTTCCCGCCGAAGTAAGAGAATATTGCTGGTTGTTTCGTTGACAACCAGCAATATGGGCCGCTATATGCCTATTCGACTGACCAGTCAGTCAGCGATACGGCTCGCGCGCGCTCTCACTCGGGCCCGTGTCGCGCCCGTCTTGACGGCCGACCTCTGCCCTCGCGGTCCCCGGCGTCCGACGGGTGGAACGAACGGCTTTTCACGGGCGCTCGCGGATCCGTTGGTATGAGCGACGACTCGGGCATCTCCGGCCACGCGCGGGGCGTGGTCGTCACGACGATCTGCTGTCTGGCGGGGATCGCCGCCGGCGTCGTCTCGGCCGCCTACGTGGGGACGACCGTGGCCGCGGCCCAGAGCACGACGGTCGTGTTGGTCCTCGGCGCGTTCGTGCTCGCCCAGTACCCGCTGTACAAAGCTATCGGCGTCGGCGACTTCGGCGTCAAAGACAACCTCTACGTGGCGTTCCTGACGTTCACGCTGTGGTTCATCAGCTACACCGTGCTGGCGACGTCAGGCGTCCAGCTGGTGGCGTAAGATGGCCGACGACAGCATCGCCGTAGTTGACCTCGATCGGTGCCAGCCCGACCGGTGTAACTACGAGTGCGCGAACTACTGTCCGCCGAACCGGACGGGCAAGGAGTGCATCACCGAGCGCGGCGAGGACACGGTCGAGGGCGACCCGGACCAGATCCACATCTCCGAGGAGATCTGCCTCGGCGAGACCTGTGGTATCTGCGTCGAGAAGTGCCCGTTCGACGCGATCGAGATCATCAATCTCCCCTCAGAGCTCGACGAGGAACCGGTCCACCGCTACGGCGAGAACGCCTTCTCGCTGTACGGGCTTCCGACCCCCGAGCCGGGCAACGTCACCGGAATCTTAGGGCCGAACGGGATCGGGAAGTCGACCGCGGTCCACGGGCTCGCCGGCGAGATGATCCCGAACCTCGGCGACCACGAGACGGAGGCCGACTGGGACCGCGTGCTCGACCGGTTCCGCGGCACGGGGCTCCAGAACTACCTCAAGTCGCTGAAGGAGGGCGACGTGAGCGTCTCCCGCAAGCCGCAGTACGTCGACCAGATCCCCAAGCAGTTCGACGGCAACACCCGCGAGCTGCTGGAGCGCACCGACGAGCGCGGGGCGCTCGACGAGCTGATCGACCGGCTCAACATCGCTCCGGTGATGGACCAGGACATCGATTCCATCTCCGGCGGGGAGCTCCAGCGCGTCGCCATCGCGGCGTGTCTGGCCCGCGACGCCGACTTCTACTTTCTCGACGAGATCACGCCGTACCTCGACATCGGCCAGCGGATGATCGTCGCCCGGCTCATCCGCGAGCTGGCGGACGACGACGCCGCCGACCGCTCGATGCTCGTGGTCGAACACGACCTCGCGATCCTCGACCTCCTCGCCGACACCCTCCACGTCGCCTACGGTGAACCGGGCGCGTACGGTGTCATCACCGACCCCAAGTCGGTCCGCAACGGGATCAACGAGTACCTGAAGGGGTACCTCGACAACGAGAACATGCGGATCCGGCCCTCCGCGATCACCTTCGAGGAGCACGCCCCCCGCGTCGCCTCGCGCAGCGAGACGCTGATCGAATACCCCGATATCTCGAAGTCGTACGGCGACGGCGAGTTCGAACTGCACGTCGAGGGCGGCGAGATCAACCAGTCGGAAGTGCTCGGCGTCGTCGGCCCGAACGGGATCGGGAAGTCGACGCTCGCGAAGCTGTTCGCGGGCTCGCTGGAGCCGGACGAGGGGTCGCTCGACTTCGCGCTCGACATCGCGTACAAGCCGCAGTACATCGAGATCGATCAGCCGATGCGCGTCGACGCCTTCCTCTCGTCGATCACCGACGACTTCGGCTCCTCCTACTGGAACACGGAGGTCGCCCAGCCGCTCCAGCTGGAGCGGATCATGGAGCAGAACCTCGCGGACCTGTCGGGCGGGGAGCGCCAACGCGTCGCCATCGCGGCGTGCCTCTCCGAGGACGCCGATCTGTACCTGCTCGACGAGCCCTCCGCGCACCTCGACGTCGAGCAGCGCGTCCGCGCGACGACGGCGATCCGCCGGTACGCCGAGAACCACGACGCGACCGTGATGGTGATCGACCACGACATCTACATGATCGACCTGCTGGCCGACCGCCTGATGGTGTTCGACGGCGAGCCGGCCCAGCGCGGCCGCGCCGCGCCCCCGCAGGACATGCGCGACGGGATGAACGAGTTCCTCGCCGACCTCGACATCACCTTCCGCCGCGACGAGCGCACCGGGCGCCCCCGGATCAACAAGCCGGGCTCGCAGCTCGACAGCAAGCAGAAGCGCGAGGGCGAGTACTACTACTCCGGCTGACGGCGTCGCCGTCCGGCGCCCGACCGCCCGCGGTCGCGGCGCGTTCCCGCGGTCGATCGACCGTATCGAAGCGATTAAGCACGGAACCCGCAAACGACGGAGTATGCAACACCTCATCATTCGCGGCGACCCCGGGATCCGGCGGGACGCGGTGATCGAGTACGAGGGCGAGGAGCTGGTCTGTTTCGGTATCAACGTTCAGGGCGGCTGGCACGGCCCGGACGAGCCCCAGCTCTGGTGTACGGTCGGGACCGAGGACGAGCGCGAGGCGTACGACAAGCGGGAGTACGTCCCCCACTGGCTCGACGTCGACGCGGTCGATGCGGCGGAGGTCGAGGTTCTGAGCGAGAAAGGCGATCTCGCGGTCTGAATCCGTCGCGGTTCCGTTTTTTCGACGCTCTGTTTCCGGTGCGAACCCGCCCGCTCAGACCGGCGGGTCCGCCAGCCACGCCTCGATCGCGCCCGCCATCGCGCCGCGGCGGTGGATCGTCCCCGCCGCCGGGTCGACGACGGTGCTCTCCGTGCCGGGCGCCTCGCCGTCGTCGATCACCGCGCCGACGCCCTCGAGGATCCGGTCGTCGAGGTCGTCGGGGCGCGTGACGCTCCCGGTCCCGGAGACGTTCGCGCTCGTCGCGGTGAGTGGTCCGGTCTCGCGGAGGAGCGCCCTCGCGACCGGCTGGTCGGGGACCCGGACCCCGACCCGGTCGCTGCCGGCGGTGAGCGCGTCGGGGACCGCGTCGCCGCGCTCGACGACGACCGTCACGGGACCGGGGAGGAACGCCCGGGCGAACGCGACCGCGAACTCCGTGGGGCGGGCGTATCGGAGCGCGTCGTCGACGCTCGCGACGCCCAGCGAGAGCGGGTTCGACCGGTCGCGACGCTTCAGGTCGAAGACGCGTTCGACCGCGTCCGGATCGAGCGCGTCCCCGCCGAGCCCGTACACCGTCTCCGTGGGGTAGACGACGAGCTCGCCGTCGGCGACCGCCGCGGCCGCACGCCGCACGTCCTCCCGCCGGCTCACTGCGTCGCGTCCGGGGTCGGGCTCGGACCCCGAGCGAGGCTCCCGGTCGTCGGCGTCGTCCGTCATACGCGCTCATTCGGTCGCAGTTTAAAAAAGGATGGCGTGTGTCGACGGCGCGGTCGCACGCGAACCGCGTCGGCGCCGACGGCGGCCTCAGTCGACGAGTCGGCCGACCGCGTCGTCGATCTCCTCGGCGTCGGGGAACTCGGGGTGTTCGCTCGCGACCCACGCGTACTCGACGGCGCGGTCGCCGTCGAGGAGGAACACGGCGGGCCGCGTCTCGGTGACCCCGGTCATGCCGTCGATGTCGTGGGCGAGACCGTACTCCTCGATCACGCCCGCGCTCGGGTCCGAGAAGATCCGGACGCCCTCGCCGCGCTCGGCGAGCAGGCGCTTGTGGGCGTACGGCGACGAGATCGAGAGGCCGAGGACGTCGAGGTCGTCGGCCCACCCGTGGTCGTCGATCGTGTTGTACAGGTACGTCGCCTGGAAGGCGCCGTCCATCGGGTGAAAGACGAGAAGCGTCGGCCCGTCGACGGCGTCGTCGAGCGCGGCGTCCTCCCAGTACTCCTCGTTCACGAGGGGGCGAGTGAAGTCGGGCGCCACGTCGCCCTCGGCGACGTGCTCCGTCTCGGGGAGAGAGACGACGTCGAAATCGGGCATCTCAGGAACCTCTCTCGCCGTACGTACCCTCTAGGTACTCGACGATGTTCGCGCTCTCGGACATCGTCACGCCGGTCTCGCGGTCGACGATCGCCGGGACGCTCCGGGCCCCGGAGACGCGCTTGACCGCGTTCCGCTCCGAGTGCATCGGCTCGACGTACCGGGACTCGTACTCCAGCCCGAACCGGCTCAGGGTCCGGACGACGCGCTCGCAGTACGGGCACGCCTGCAGTCTGTACAGGGTGATCTGTGGTTTCGTCATGGCACTCGATTCGGCCGCGGGACGTGTAATCGTGTCGGCCGCGGCACGCTCCGCGGATCGGCCCTCCGTTCCGCCGGCGATCGGTCGAGTCGTCCGTTCGTTCCGCCGGTGATGCGCCGATTCGTCCGTTCGTTCCGCCGGTGATCCGCCGGATCGTCCGCCGGCCCGGGTCGCCGAAAGTAATCCTTTAACCATCCGCCGACGGAAGACGAATGAACATGGGCTTGCCGCCGAGCACGCTGACGGCCGATCTGCTACAGCTGCCGACGCCGGGGGATAACACCGTGATCGCCCTCGGCGTCCTCGCGATCGCTGTGCTGGTCGGTCTGTCCGCGTTCTTCTCCTCATCGGAAATCGCGATGTTCTCCCTGCCGCAGCACCGCGTCGACAGCCTCGTCGACGAGGGCGTCACGGGCGCGAAGACGATCCAGGAGATGAAGGAGAACCCGCACCGCCTGCTGGTGACGATCCTCGTCGGCAACAACATCGTCAACGTCGCGATGACCTCCATCGCGACCGCGCTGTTCGGATTCTTCCTCTCGCGGGGCGAGTCGGTCCTGGCGACGACGTTCGGGATCACGACGCTGGTGCTGATCTTCGGCGAGAGCGCGCCCAAGTCGTACGCCGTCGAGAACACCGAGTCGTGGGCGCTCCGGATCGCCCGCCCGCTGAAGGCCTCGGAGTACGCGCTGTACCCGCTGGTGGTGTTGTTCGACTACATCGTGAAGGGCGTCAACAGCGTCATCGGGGGCTCCGCGGCGATCGAGTCGACGTACGTCACCCGCGACGAGATCCAGGACATCATCGAGACGGGCGAGCGCGAGGGCGTCATCGAGGAGGAGGAGCGCGAGATGCTCGACCGGATCTTCCGGTTCAACAACACCATCGCCAAGGAGGTGATGACGCCTCGCCTCGACGTCACCGCGGTCGCCAAAGAGCAGTCGGTCGAGGAGGCGATCGAGACGTGTATCCAGGCCGACCACGAGCGCGTTCCCGTCTACGAGGGCAACCTCGACAACATCATCGGCGTGGTGACCGTCCGAGACCTGGTCCGCGAGCTGCGCTACTCCGAGGGCGAGCCCTCGCTGGCGCGGGTCGTCAAGCCGACGCTGCACGTCCCCGAGTCGAAGAACGCCGACGAGCTGCTCGCGGAGATGCAGGAGAACCGCCTCCAGATGGTCACCGTCATCGACGAGTTCGGCACCACCGAGGGGATCATCACTTTAGAGGACATGGTCGAGGAGATCGTCGGGGAGATCCTGGAGGGCGACGAGGAGGCGCCCGTCGAGTTCCTCGAGGAGAACGTCGCCGTCGTCCAGGGGGAGGTGAACATCGACGAGGTCAACGAGATCCTCGGCATCGACCTCCCCGAGGGCGAGGAGTTCGAGACGCTCGCCGGCTTCGTGTTCAACCGCGCCGGCCGGCTCGTCGAGGAGGGCGAGGAGATCGAGTTCGACGGGGTCCGGATTCGCATCGAGCGCGTGGACAACACCCGGATCATGTCGGCGCGCGTAACGGTTCTCGACGTCGACGACGGGAGCGGAGACAGGGAGGTCGGCGAGACCGAGACGCCGACCGACGACGCGGCGTAGGCGGTTTATGAAAGTTACAAGGCTA
>NZ_NHPF01000105.1:0-16321 GCF_002252925.1 Halorubrum sp. Ea8 | reverse complement strand
TAGCCTTGTAACTTTCATAACGAATACGTCGAAGAACGTGTTGGAATGAAGTTGACACCCAGCGGGCTCCAGTGTGCAGAATGAGTCCTCACGGCTTTTCGGTAAGCGGTTGAATACCACGATTAGCTCCCGAGAGTCATCGCCATGATGTGTTGCTCATTGCCACTCACCAGCGGTCACGGTGAAGCCAACATCCCGAAGTCGATCACCGAGTGGATCACCAATCCCCGAAGCGGGCGTCAGAATGCCACCGTCTAGCGGTGACACCGTCTCACCTCGCAGCAAGCAAATCCCAGCCTCTCCGAGCATCCGGGCGGTTGCGCCATACCCAGGATCCAGTTCGGCTCCGATCTCACTCATGACAGTGAACGGCCCGTCGGTCGTTGTCCCTCGGCCGATGACGCGAATCAAGAAGTGACCTGATTTGATCTCCGCTTCCGAGGGCCCTGTGCCCGGCTCAGGGAACACGAACCGACGCAATCCACGCCGAAGCAGCCGACTCTTCATCGCAGCGGTTCCGACACCCAAGCCGAGTGCGATCCCGCCGGCTTCTGCGGCACCGCCGATCCCAGAACTGGTTGGGATGACCTCTGTACACCGAAACTCTCGGCCCCACGGATACTCCAAGAGGGCATTGCTCCGTCGGATTACCCGTTCGTTGACGGCTGCCATCGGCGAGGGAGCCGTCCATATCGAGCGGATGGAATCTCGCTGTGGTCGTCGTTGTACGCCTGTATCGACACCGCAGCGTTCGCCCGGTGGAGCCAACGAGTACGGATTCGATACTGTTTCTCGGGCAATCGGATCAGTTGCGGCGGCTTCGAATAATTCGGCCGCACTAGCTAAGGTGCCGCCACTCACCTCACCCTTTCCATCCTCGAGATAGATACGAACGAACTCACAAGAGTCTCCAAACTCCTCGATAGCGTACGATTGCAACAGTTTGACCCCGAGGTCGGATGGGATCGAATCGAACCCACAGCTGTGGACAATTTTCACGTCGGCAGCCATAGCATCGTCGTGATAGCGGTCGATCATCTCTCGAACCCAGTTAATCTCCCCGGTGAGATCACAGTAGTCGGTTCCAGCCTCAATGCAGGCTTCGACGAGTGGTGTTCCGTATGTTGTGTAGGGCCCGACTGTCGTACAGATGACCTTCGTTTGGCGGGCTATCCCGCGGAGGCTCGCCGGTTTGGTGGCATCACCGACGACAATGGGGACCTCCTCTCGATCAGACTCATTTGCAAGCCCTTCTGCGAGTCGGCGGAGCTTAGACTCATTTCGACCACCAAGAGCAACAGACAGTTCAGCAGCGGGATAGTGACTGGTGAGATGTTCGGCGACGAGTTGGCCAGCGAATCCGGTGGCTCCCCAGACCACGATATCGTAGTTGGTTGTTGTAGATGACACGGGTTTCTACTACCAATATGACGCAAAGAACCTCAACTGTTTGGGCGAGGCTCTGACCGAAGATAGTGGAACCATCTTATCGGGGTTCTATCAGGAACTGCTGTGTCAGATGTAGATGATGGATTCAGCAGTGCCTACCCGTCCGCTCCCTCCAGCGAACCAGTCGTCTAGTCGGTTTACACAATTACGGCTCTGTTGAAATCCTTCGGAGCTGATAGAAGCTACGTGCGAGATACAGAGGATGAATTCAGCAATTCGGTTTCTCTCTATCATCCGGTTCAGGTGGCTTCGATCGTGGTTATGCGGATGCATTACTCCGATCGCTGAGTCCATAGAGCAAAAATGCATGGTACGCAAGCCAGCCCGTCAATAGAAGCAGGAAGATCCGCTGGCCGAGGCCCATCCACCCGCTCGGGCCAGATCCCGTGCTCACGAGAAAGATGGCCAATCCACCGATGGTGAGGATGGCGATGCCTAGCGGGACGAACTTGTTTCGATAGTTCGGCCATCGAGCATCGTGGTTGAGTCCCCACGAGGTGATTGAGATTGCCGGTATTGCTGCGAGAAATGTCACGAGTGATGCGGTGTTGTGGTATTGGGTGGTCGCCGCTTCGAGGTTGTTCGGATCATACTGGAAGAATCCAGCCACGATGACGCCAGTTCCAAATACGACAAGGAGCGGAACACCAACCAGTAGTCGCCAGCCCCTATCACTCCACGCGAGGAGCCCAATTGCGAATATGATAATACTCGCACCGAAGATGTAGAAATTGAGTTGCTGGACACCAGCGTACGGAGCTCCAACCCCGGCTAACGCGCTAATAACGTTAGTCACCGCGTTGTACGAGGGCCACATGAGTCCCAACACGGTCGCAACCACCCACCAGATAACCATCCCGACAACACCAACGAGACCACCCCATTTACCGGCCGAGTTGCGTGTTATCATGCATCAATCTGATTTACTACCCATAAAAATACCCAGGTGATCTGTGCTGACTACGCGCTGTGTATGCAGCAATCTCGCTTCGATCTACTCAGTGTCTGTCAGTACGGGCGTGACCGATGCAGAGAGTCTATCGGTCACGGTGCTAGAGACAATACGGCAGTTGCTCAGTGTGTCTGCGTATCTACCGGTGTGATTGGTGAACCGACCCATCTCCACAACTATCCACCCGCTACGTGTAGGAATCTCCGTGTAGAATCATTCAATGAAACCCCTACCTGAAAACTCAGCTTCATGTTTGGGCCACCCATTCGGTAATGTATGAGAAAAGCCCACATACTCGCAGTCGTACTGGTCGGTATCCTCGCCCTCTCGCTGTGCGCCGCGCCCGTCGCGGCACAGGAGGGCGGCGAAACCGGAGAGGAAGAAGGTGGCATCGAGGGAGCTATTGAGGGGTTTATTGAACAACAGGGCACCATCGGGGCGGTGATCGTGTTGCTCGGCGGTGCACTCCTGTTAGCGCTGTCTACAGAGAAGCTCATCAGCTACCTCGCACGTGCCTCACTCAACCTGAAGATGTCGCTGTTCGCACTGGCGATCATCTTCACCGGCTTCGAGTTCGACGACACGGTCCTCGCGCTGGTCCTGTCGGCCGGGGGTCTGGAGGAGGCGGCGCTCGGGTCGGCACTCGGCACAGGGCTGGCGATCATCGGTCTGACGCTCGCGCTCGCGGCGCTCGTCGAACCGTTCCCGGTTGACCTGCCTACAGACTACATCGTCGTCTTCGGCCTCGGACCGCTCATCCTCGTCCCCTTCGTACTGCTCGGAACACTGACGGCCATTCACGGGGTCATCCTGACGATCTTTTTCGTCTTCGCATTCGGGTACTTTATCATCCGAGAACGTCAGCGCGACGTACCGGTGTTCCGGAACACGGAACTCGGGCAGGAAGTCGAGGACTTGCGGGCCGATGGCGGCATGGCCCGTCCCGGTTCACTCGAAGAGATCCCCGAGGAACGGTTCCTCGGTGACCACGGGAACTCTGGGGTCGTATGGCTCGGCCTCTCGATTCTAGCACTCGTCGGTATCGTCTTCGCGGCCATGCTTCTTGAGGGCGGTTCCGGTGTCGTGATCGAAGGATTGGGCCTCTCCGGCACCGTCTTCGGGGCGACCATACTCACCCTGATCCTTACATTTGAGGACATCATGTTGACGCTGGAGCCGGTCCGCCGGGGTTTCCCGGAGATCGGTGTCGGCAACGTCATTGGGAGCGTTCTTTTCTCGGTGACCGGCAACATCGGCGTGATAATGTTCCTCAGTGAGGTAAGCATCTCTAATTCGGTCCTCCTCTTCCATCTACCGTTCATGATTATCGTGACAGCGCTCGCCGCCTACTTCTTCTCCACGGGCAACGTCAAACGGTGGCACGGTGTCCTACTCGGCGGACTCTACGTCGCCTACTGGGTCATCGCGCTCATCGTGTTCAGCGGCGTCCCGGTCGGCGAATAGCGACCCGAATTCGGTCTTTCTGTGCGAGATATGCACGTTCCATCTTGCATACCAGGACGAATACCACTCTTCTCTGGTAGTTTCTTCATCGATCAGTTCGCAGGTCTACTGAACAGCTGGTTCGCTGACTTCAGCGTGAAAGAAATGGGGATGTCGTGCTGAACTCACCCTCTGAGTCGGTCACACCGTTACTGACAGACTGTGAATAGGTAGAAGAGCGAACAGAGCGACTCTCTCCGACTCCTCAGTTACCTAATCTCGGGAAGTGTATACTACGAGTTCCACGTTATAGCCTGCGTTGAGGCAGTCAAACACTAACTGATTCGGACTTGAAGTACCTGTATGGTCTCCATCCAGCGACTCGCAGTTTCCCCTTTCAACTGCTTCACCCAACTCCCACGTGGCGGAGATCGTGACGTTGGTGCGGGGTACGTGATGGCACTGACGGCAGTCGGCGTCACAACTCTCTACTATCTCTTTGTCGGGGTTGGGATCCTACTGATTGGGGTGGGTTTTGGTGGTGAGTCGTTCTTCACCAACGCTGCAGTCGGGCTCCTGTCCGGTGCTCTCGGTCTTTCCGCCGTCGTCGCCCCACTGTTGTTTGTCACCGGTATCGTGGCCTGGCGAGTTGTCCCCACGTCACAGCGCTATAGTGGTGCGATAGGTGGTCTGCTGGCGATGGCGTTGGCCTATCTCGTCGCCGGCGCATTGGTAGTTGGACTCGCCGCGGTCTCCGCCGTCGCCACCGGCAGTCCCCTCGTCGACTCCGTCATCGGCAGCAGTAGTATCATTGTTGTTGCGTTCCTCGCTTCATCGTGGATTGCGTTGCCGGCCAGCATCCTCACTGGGACGCTATACGAACGCGCTCGCTCGGCTGCCAAGTGAACTCTGTTCGGAACCCCGAGTGTAACGGAGGGAATTTTTGTCGGTGACCCTCACTGCCCTGTATGGTCGTTCCATTGGAGATGGGGTGGCGGCACCTGTTGTTTGAGAACTGGCCGGTCGATCCGGAACTGATGGACGCCCATCTCCCGGCGTCACTCACCGCAGACTGCCACGACGGGAGCGCGTGGCTCTCGGTGATCCCGTTCACGAACGTTGCTGTCCGACCAAAAGGCGTCCCGCGACCGCTCGGCGTGCAGCTCCCAGAGATCAACGTCCGGACGTACGTCACCCACGACGGCGTGCCAAGCGTCTACTTCTTCAGCCTCGACGCACAGGGACTCACCAGCGTTACCGGCGCCCGGCTGTTCCATCACCTGCCGTATTACTACGCCCGAATCTCGCTTGAGATGAACGACGGCCGGGTCCGGTTCGAGAGCCGGCGCCACCATCCTGGTGCCCGCCCCGGCCGCTACGAGGGCACCTACTGGCCGACCGGCGAACCGTTCGACGCGCCCACCAACCCGCTGGCGGAGTTCCTCGTCGAGCGTTACCGATTCTACACCGAAGCGCCTGACGGGTCTCTCCGCTACACTGATGTCGATCACAACACATGGACGCTGTACCCGGCCGACGCAACCGTCGAAACCGATACACTATTGCGGGCCGATGGCTTCGCCCGCCCAGACACAGAACCGGTGTACTACTACAGTCCTGGGCTCGATGTCATCGCGTCTCCAAGCAAACGACTGCGAGCGGACACAGGATGACCGCTGAGACAGACGCCGATACGAGGAACAGAAATCAAGAGCCTTGTTTAGACGCGGTGGAGATCGTCCGCTACGGCCGATGTCTACACAGCGAGAGCTGGTCGAGAGGCGCTCAGGGACTGGTTCTGTTCGCCCTGCGTAGCCACTAACCGAGGCGTTCAGGAGCGTCTAAACAAGGCCGAAATCAAGCATGTAGCCACCGCAGTGCCACATACAAGACGCATATTTCAGCACACCGCACACCGAGAAGGGGATCACCTGATTCAGTCAGTACATCCTGTGTATCGAACGATTCAGTGTATCACTGCTCGCCAGAAAGTCCGTGACCGATACGCGCGTTGTATCTCGCACGACTATCGGGACATTTCGTTGAGCTGGTAGAATCTTCAACGCTCGATACGCAGTTCTCATCGACTGGCGGTTTCAGGCGATAACATATCTGAAGAATAGGATTTCAACAGAGCCACAATTACCGGTATATTGTAGTGAGACAGTCTCTAACAGTAGTTATACTCATGAACAGGACGGCTGTTGCCATCGGGGCCGCAGAAGTCCTCGGGGCGGTCGCCCTTGTCATTACGACGTTCACGGTTCCCGCTTTTGCCGATATGGCGCTCGCTTGGCGGATTCTCGCCGTGTTCATGGCCACCGAAGGTGGTAACAGGCTATCGAATGCCCTGAACGTCTGAATTACTGGTACGGAGAGTATTCCTCCATCGTTTACCGACAGTTCAGTGCTGACTAGCGCCCTGTATTCAGCACGGCTCTAAGAGCATATCACCGGTTGAAGATTGCAACAGACCAAGGCAGGGGTAATTAATAGCGATTAGAGAACCGGGCTCAAAGGAGGGCCGAAGCGATAGGGGGGCAAGCAACCGATGGGATCGAGCGGGGAGATCGATCCAACCGGGGCAAGAGTTTGGAGGGGGGCTACCAAGCAACCGGATACTGTGACAACCGCCTCCGGTCGGCGGCTATGTACTCCTTGAGGCGGAAGTATCAAGAAGGGTATTCCACTGTCTCAGTCTGAGAAACACCGCGACGTCTCTCACCACTGAGGCTTCTCTACTGAATGATTCCGACCAGCCGGTGAATCACCTCGGGGTCAAGCCCCATGATATTCGTCTCAACCGCCGATAAGACTCGTCGTGTCGGGAGTGTTAAGTTGCGTCCAAATGACTCCCCAGCGGATGGTCCCCGAGCTGGTGGTCGACGCCCGCGAAGTGTACTCGTTGCTCGACGACGAGTACGCCAGGCGGATCCTCATCGAGACATATGAGGAGACGCGCTCGGCGAGTGCGCTCTGTGACGCCTGTGACGCGTCAGAGGCGACGGTATATCGGCGGCTCGAACGGCTCCAACAGCAGGATCTCGTCGAGAGCGTCCAAGAGATCGACCCCGACGAGGGGCCTCACGAAGTGTACGCCGCACGGCTCGATCACGTCTCGATCGATCTGACCGCAGCGGGCTTCGAGGTCGACGTCGAGTACGTCGACGAAACGGCCGCCGACCGACTGACCAGACTGTACGAGGAACTCTCCGGATGATGCTGTTCCGTCTCACCGTGGCACGACTGGCCGAAGCCGAACAGTCGGCGCTTCCCTTACAAGTGGAGGTCGTCGGCGACAACGCCGCGTTAGCGGCCGTCACGATCGCCGCGTTCTTCCTCTCCGTCGTCCTCGCGGTGTTTGTCACGTACCGCTTCGCACGCGGGTACCTACGGACGCGTCGGCGTCCGCTGTTGTATCTCACAATCGGACTGCTGTTGTTAGCTCCGCTCCCGATGTTCCTTCGGTTGGCGTTCGGCAACGTGGACTCGGTGACGGGTACCGAACGGACGATTCTGGTGACGGCGAGCAAGTTCTGCGGGCTGCTCGTCATCCTCGGGGTGGTATACCGATGACGTTGCCCGTGATCGCGACGGCGGGCGGGATTGCGACCGCCTGTCTCGGAGCGTACGTCGGGTATCTCGCGTACGACGGTCACCGGCGCAACGAGAGCCAGACGATGCTGTTGCTGGCAGTTGGCGTCGTCTGCATCGCCGTGGTACCGTACGGGATCAGTTACGTCCTGACACCCCTGCTTTCGCTCTCGGACGCGGTGACCGTCCTCGGTGTCACGGTGGCCCACCTGGCGGGACTCGGAGCGTTGGCACGGTCGGTGACGTCGTAACGTCTGGGGCTTGGGGTACCAGTTTTCGTATTTATATTTTTGGGAGCGTTGCCCGCGCTGTAGCGCTCAGTATTTTATACGTGGGTCTCGCCACAAGGTAGAGTCGCAACATGAGCGAACCCGCTTGGTCCCCAAGTTCACCGATCGACGCGCTCGCACAGTTCGTCGGTGTGCCGTTTCAGCGGCAGACGTATCGCAACCTCGCGTACCTCCTGTTAGCGTTCCCGCTCGGGATCGCGTACTTCACGGTGATCACGACCGGGCTCTCGACCGGTCTCAGTCTCGTGGTGACGCTAATCGGCATCCCGATCATCGTCGCGACGCTCGTGGTGACGCTCGGCATCGGCTCCTTCGAGGCCCACTTGGCCGAATGGCTCCTCGACGTGGAAGTCAATCGCTCGGCGCCGAACGTCGAGTTGGACTTCGGATCGGTCGACGAGGTCATCGAGACGACGAAACGCGTCGTCACGACCCCGGCGACGTGGACCGGGCTGCTACTCGTCGGGCTGAAGTTCGTGTTCGGCGTCGTCGCCTTCACGGCCGTCGTCACTGCGGGTGCGATATCGGTGACGCTACTGTCGCTCCCGATACTGTACGACGCGCCGGGCATGACCTACACGCTCGGACCGTACGTCGTCGATACGCTCGGCGAAGCGGTGGTCGGCGCGGGCTGTGGCGTCGTTCTCGTCCTCGTGTCGCTCCACCTGCTCAACGGGCTGGCCCGGTTCGGCGGCTTCCTCACGAACGCGCTACTCGGGGGTTCGAAGACGTCGGTGACAGCTGGTGCCGATGCTTGACCGCAACACGGTAGACGCCGATACCTCTCGGCGGAGAGTGCTCGGCGTGGCCGGCGCCGCAATCGCGAGCACGCTCGCCGGCTGCGGGTCGGTCGTCCGGATCGAACGCGACGGAACGACCGACGAGCGGACGGTCGACCCGCCGACGGACGCGACGCTCGCGGTAGTCGATGCGACGGACGCGATCGCCTTCACGGCCGAACCGCGCGATGACGTCAAGATCATCGCCGAGAAGGAGGCGTTTGGTGGCGTTTCGCTCGACGAACTGACGGTCGACGTGGAAACGACTGCTGACCGCGTCGAGATCACTACTGACAAGCCGGACGTTATCGGTCTCGGCGGAGCAAGCGTGTCTTTGGAACTGTATGTGCCCGAGGAGATGGCTGTTGATCGGCTCCAGACCGCTGACGGGGCGGTGACGGCACAGCGAGTCCCGGACGGTGCCGCGCTCCACACCCGAGACGGCGCGATTCAGATCACTGACGCTCGGGGCGACGTCACAGCAGAGACGAGCGACGGAGACATCTCCGTCGACGGGACGGACGGTACGCTCTCGGCGGCCACGCAGGACGGGTCGATACAGGTGCGGGACCCGGCGCGTGTCGGCGAGATCAGCACCAGAGACGGGAACGTTGCGACTGACGTCCCGGCTGTGGCCGATGACGCCGAGGTCGTGTCGTCGGACGGCAACTTGGTCCTGCGGATAGGAGAGACGCTCGATACGGTACTCACGGCAGCCACGGCCGACGGTGAAATACTCATCAGCGACGTGGCCTCCGGGGTGCAGATCCGGAGTCAGACGGAGTCCCAACTGGAGGCGGTCGTCGGCGACGGTACCACGCCGCTACGGGCGCATACCAACGACGGAGACGTCTTCCTTCGAGCCTGACCAGCGCCGGAGCGGTTCTCCCCGACGACAAGACGGGATTTATACACGATGACACACCAAACGTTCCGTTGATGGCTCTCTCGGACCCGGTATCGGACGTCTCGACCACCCTCCCCTCAGTTCGACAGGTGGTGTTAGTTCCGTTTCGACGCCGGACGTATGGGGTGATATTGTATCTCGCCCTCGCGTTCCCGCTCGGAATCGGGTACTTCGTTGGCACCGTTGTCGGGCTGTCACTCGGAATCAGCCTGTCAGTGCTCTTGATCGGCCTGCCGATTCTCGCAGCGACGTTAGGCGGTGTCGTGGTTGTCGCCGCCGCCGAACGTGTTGTAGCGCGGCGGTTGCTCGGCGCCGATATCCCTGCCCCGTCGTGGGGGCTTTCGGAAGCGTCTCGACTGCGTGACCAGGTACTGACGGTGCTGACGAATCCCGTTTTGTGGGGGTCGCTTATTTTCGTACTCTCGAAGCTGGCTATCGGTGTCGCCGCTTTCACGGTCATCGTGGTCGTCCTTTCCGTCGGACTGTCGCTGCTCGGAGCCCCGCTGTACTACGATATGCCCGGTACCTCAGTCGGAGTCTTCCTGCCTGAACCGATTCAGCGGGAACTCTCGCTCGTCGTCCCTTGGGAACAGTTCGAGGTCGGGATCTCGTTCATCGTTCGTCTCACGTCGTGGGAAGTTTCGACGCTTCCGGGAGCACTACTGCTGTCGGTACTCGGGGTATTCGTTCTGCTGCTCGGGATGAATATCCTAACCGCAGGGGGGTGGATCTGCGCACGCTGGGCAGAGTTAACGCTCAGTCCCGGGAAAACGGCGAGATAACTCTCGGCGTGCGGGCGTTCACAGCGACCTTTCAGTTGGCAATAGTTTTGTGTACCGAGCGAACATATTGCCTAAATTGGTTTTTCTTCAATGAGCAACGTCTCACAACAGTATCGGATCGGTGTCGTCGGAGACGCCGCGATCGGGAGCCTCCTCCGCTCCATCGATCCCGACTCCTTCTCGGTAGAGGTAGTATCCCTGTCGTCGTCTGCCGATACCGCCCGGCTTTCCGGCGTCGACGCCGTCGTCGTTCAGCAGGGTCTCCCGTCGGCGTCGTGGGGATCGGTTATCGACCGGCTCGCGGACGAAATATCGCCGCTTCCCGTCGTTGCGGTTACCACGGATACGGGCGGCGTTGAGACGGCGATCCGGGGCGGTGCGACGGCCCATGTTCCGCGGTCACTGATCTTGTCGAGCCCGAAGGTGGCGGCTGAGTGGCTGAAAACGATCGCTGATCGGGAACGGGCGGATGAGCGCAGAGAGACGGAGGACGACGCGACGACTCCGGAACTGACACAGGGAGAGTACCGCAGTCGTGACTACGAGCAGATATTCGACGGCGTGAACGACGCCATCGTCGTGTTCGACCCGAAAAACCGTGAGTTCGCAGACGTCAACGAATCCTATCACGAGCTACTCGGATACGACGACATCGAGACGATTCGCGAGCTTGGTATTGACGGGCTCAGCGTCTCGGCGGAGGGGTACACAGCAGACCGCGGCTGGGAGCTTATCAAGGAGGTCGCGGAAACCGATGAGTCGGTGACAGTCGAGTGGCGTGGCCGGACGCGAATCGGGGAGAAAGTATGGTTAGAAGCGACGTTAGCGCCGGCGATGATCGGCGGGAAACCCCGTGTGCTCTCCATTCAGCGGGACATTACGCAACGGAAACGACGGGAACGCGAGTACGAGCAGATATTCAACGGGGTGAACGACGCGATCGCCGTTCACGACCCGGAAACCGGAGAGCTGTGTAGAGTCAACGAGACGCTGTGTTCGATAACGGGGTACGATCGTGAGACGCTCTTAGAGCGGGGTGCGAAGGGGATCACGGTAGCGACTGAATCGTTTGACCCCAAGCGGATACCACGAATTATCGAGCGAGTAGCGGAGGGGGAAGACGTTGAGCCGTACGAGCAAGCCATCGAGACGGCGGACGGCGAGCGTCGGTGGCTAGAGGTCAATCCGACCAGCGCGGTTATCGACGGCGAGGAACGGTTCCTCGCCATCTCACGAGATATCACCGAACGCCGTAGGCGGCAGCGCCGCCTCGAAACCGAGCGAGACAGGCGGTCTATTCTCTTCGAAAACACGCCCGATCCGATTATGACCGTCGAGTTCGTCGACGGAGAGCCGTATATCACCGAGGTCAACTCAGCGTTTGAGACCGATTTCGGCGTCAACGACGAAACGGCAGCAGACCGGCCGATAGCCGACGTTGTGGTCCCCGACTCTGAACGGGAAGGGTATGATGCGATCCGCCGACAGGTTATCGACGGCGAGCCGGTGGAAACGGAAGTCCGACGGGAATCGGCGGACGGGGTCCGGGACTTCCTGCTTCGGGTGTTGCCGTTCGAGGTGGACGGTCGACGACACGCGTACGTCTGGTACACCGACATCACCGAACGGAAGCGTCGGGAACGGACGATCGAGGAGGAACGCGAAAAATACTCGACGCTGGTCGAGCAGAGTACCGACGGCGTGGTCGTCGTCAGGGACGGCGAATACGTCTTCGTCAACGAGCAGTTCACGGCGATGACTGGCCGGGAGGAGTCGGCGCTGCTCGGGATGCCGTTCCAGCGTGTGTTCACCGAAGGGTATCGCGATCTCGTCAGGGAACGCTACCAGCGGCGGGTAGCGGGAGAATCTCCGCCAGACCAGTACGATCTCGAAGTCGAACGACCCGACGGGACACGGCTGACGTTGGAGACGTCTGTGTCGCGTATTCAGCATGAAGGTTCGCCGGCAACCCTAGCGACGATTCGGGACGTGACTGAGCGCCGCCAGCGCGAACGAGCCGTCGAGCAGCTCCAGACGGCCACCGAACGCCTTCAGGGCGCAGAGACGGCGGACGCGGTGTACGAGATCGCCGTCGAGACGGCGAGTGACGTGCTCGACCTACCGATGGCGGCGTGTTGGCGTCTCGACGATGATCGGCGGCGGCTGGAGTACGCCGCCGGAACGAAGCCCGTCGAAGAGATGCCGATCGGTCCGGACTCATTTACGCGCGGTGACCGTGAGTACGAGCTCTTCGAGCGCGGGGAGGCGACGACGTATGATCCGAGCCGCCATCGTGACCACAACCCATTGACAGCCGCGGTCCTCGTCCCGCTCGGCGGCCGGGGGCTGCTGGCGGCGGGCCACGGGCACCGAGACGAGTACGCGTCGTACTTCGTCGACATTATGCAGGTGCTGGCAGGCCACGTCACCGGTGCGCTCGAGCGTGTCGCGAACTCTCGGCAGCTTCGGGAGAACCAACGCCGACTCGAGGCCATCGTCGACCGTATCGACGAGACCATTTTCCTCGCGCCGGCCGCTGAACTGACGGAGCCGGAGCCGGCCCCGGACTTCGTCAGCTCCGGATACGACCAGATTTGGGGGCGATCGCTCGATGAGCTCCAAAAGACGCACGAGGAGGGGTTTTTCGGGACGATCCACCCCGACGACTACGACGACTACATGGCGTTCGTCGAGCGGGTGAGCGGCGCCGTCGAGCAGGGCGACGCGGACCAGCGGTACACGAGGGAGTTCCGCATCGAACGACCGGACGGGGAGCGGAGATGGGTCCGCTCGGACTTCTATCCGACCGAGTGGGAGGATGGGCCTCCGCGGGTCGTCATCGTAAGCCGTGACGTCACGCAACAGAAGGAACGCGAGCGGTCGTTGGAGTCGTTCCACGATGCGACCGCGGAACTGACGACGGCTGAGACCGTGACCGAGGCCGGTACCGTCGCGACCGAGGCCACGGCAACGGTGTTCGATATGCCGGCGACCGCCGTGTACCACTACGGATCGTCGGCCGGGGAACTCGATCCGATTGCGACGGGCCCGAAGGCGCCGCCGCCGAGCGAGTTGGACTCGGTGACGGCCGCCGATACCGCTGTCTGGGAGGTGTTCGTCGACGAGACCATCCGACGGGTGGAGGCGGAGGCGGCGTCGGTGCTTCATATCGACAGTGACGACACCGTATTGCTGGTCCCGCTCGGCGGGAACGGTATCCTCGCCGTGTGGAGGGCCGATGAGGCGTTTGACACGGAGGCTGCGAGCATCGTCGCCGCGACGCTCGAGGCCGCGCTGAATCGGCTTCACGGGGAACGCAGACTGGAGGATCGGCGTGAGGAGCTGGCGAAACAGACGGAGCGTGCCGAACACCTGGAATCTATCACGGAGGTAACGAGCCGCGTCGAAGCCGCGATCACGACTCGCTCCTCTCAAGAGGGTATCCAGGAGGCCGTCTGTGAGGAGCTGGTGGAGACGGGTCCGTTTACCGCCGCGTGGGTCGCGACGGCCGAGGTGGGAACTGACCGACTGACGCCCCGGGCCGTCGTCGGCACGACGCGTGAAGACGTCGAAAGAGCGCTTGGGGGAGACCGTGATCGTTCGGATCTCCATCCGGCGAGAGACGCGTGGCAACGGGGCGAGTCGCGCGTAGTGACTGATCCCGCAGCGGGGGGTCGCCGGAGCGACTGGCGGCGCGACCTCTTGCGGGCGGGAGCGGGCGCAGTCTGTGCGGTTCCGCTCGCGTACGACGGTATCACCTATGGCATTTTGACCGTTATTGCCGACGAGACCGACGCGTTCGGTGATCGGGACAGAGACATCCTCTCACAGCTGGGCACCTCGATCGGGTACGCGATCACGGCCATCGAACGACGCCGCGCGCTGGAGTCGGACGACACGCTGGAGCTGGAGTTCCAAGGGAGTGACATGGATCTCCCGTTCGCTCGGCTCGCCCGGGAGTTCGAGTGTCCGGTCCGGCTCGAACGGACGGTCCGGCGGCAAAACGAGTCGATCAGCGTCTATTACACGCTCGAGTCGGACTCGCCGTCGAAGGTCGCCGAGCGGGCCGACGAGTTACTCCCCGGGTCGGTCACCGTCGTGTCCCGTGGCGGCGGGCAGACCGTCCTCGAACGTCGCGGCTCGTCGTGGTTCGGGTCCCCGATTCCTGAGTACGGTGGAGTCCTTCGTCACAGTCGAGCGACGCCGGAAGTCGTCAAGCTGATCGTCGAACTCCCGCGAGAAGCGGACACTCGCACGATCGTCGACCGCATTACCGATTCGTTCCCGGCGTTGGAGCTCACCGCACAGCGCCAGAATCGCCAGACAGAGGCGACCCCGGGAGGGATCAGAAGTCGGCTCGAAGACCGATTGAGCGAACGACAGTACGAGGCGCTCAAGACGGGTCACGCGATGGGGTATTTCAACAGGCCGCGCGACAGCAGCGGGGAGGCCGTGGCGGACGCGCTCGGAATCACGCAGCCGACGGTGAACAAACACATCCGACTCGGCGAGCGCAAGGTGTTCGACCTGCTGTTCGGCGACACCGAGTCGGGGTAAGTCGCCCGTGCGTTTGACCCGAGGCGGGAGGCGTATACGAGTAATGGGTGTGACTCGACTCAGGCGACGGTCAGTCGATATCGCGACCAGGGGAATCGATGTAGCCAGCGAATCCGTCCTCATTCACGTCGAACGTAACGGCAGTGATCACGAGCTGGAACTCCTTTCTGTGGTTGCCGCCCGAGGCTAACTGTAGCCGTTCATCGACGAGGCCGGCGTCGGCTAAGCGGTTGAGGCGTCGATATACGGTTGGACGGGACATTCCGCAGTCTTCGGCCAGTGCCCGCGCAGGCTTCGGCTCCCCCTCGAGGGACGTGAGAATGTCGCACGTGTACTCATCACCGAACAGTGCGAGTAGCTCTTCCGCCGAGACTTCGGGGTTGCGATTCGCGTCGGTTCCGAGGGTCTCTGATCGTTCGTCTGGGTCGGTCGTTAGGAGGTGCGCCGTCATTAGAGACGACAACGACGCCGCTCTACCCAAGCGTACTGGTAGTCCGAACTGATTGGGGCGGAGTAACAGGGCTATTCATATTACCCGCCTTCCTCTCATACACAGAAACAGCGGTTGCCGATTTAGGGAGACCACCGTCCATCGGTTGTTATATGCTGTCGTCCAGACGGTCTGCGTGTTGTATCGGTCCAAGCGATCGGACGCCCGGATCCCTGCGTGACCGGCAATGAACGCCGGTGAGGAACGGTCGACACGAGCACCGCCCGTCGTATCGCGGCAGTATGACAACGGCGTCTCGGGAACACACCGCGACCGGGAGAAGGAGATACTGATAGCCGACACCGGCTTTTCAGCGCTCGTGACGGCAGGACTGCTCGACCGAGCCGGGTTCGATCCGCTGCTCGCTCCGTCCCCGAGCGACCGATCACCGCCGCGTGTGACCGTCATTTGGGAGCCCGGGTTGCGTGTCCTCGACCAGTTGGGGCTGCGGCAGTCGGTGGAGCGGTGTGGCACGCCGGTGACGGAACTCGATCGGACAAGCAGCGAGAAGTCGTGGGAGGCGGACGGGTCGACCGAGATCGCATTGGTCGCAATTAAACGAGATCAACTGCGGGCCCTGTTAGAGCAAGCCGTCCGTGGCCGTGTTCGAGAGACCAACAGAGCCGTGACGGCACTCGAGTCGGCCGCATCGGGAGTCCAAGCGACGTTCGATCACGAAGGGACAGAGTCGTTCGACGTCGCAGTGACGGCGGACCAGTCTCTCAGCGCCGATCAAACGGCGGAACCCGACGGACGCGTCCACACGTGGGAATGTCACCAATTCGAAACGACGTCGAGAGCGACCGAATCGTGGGGTCCCTCGGCGGCAACATTCTCGACTCCAACTGGTGACAGCACCTCCCTGCGGTTCGTTACGACGGCAGAGACTCCCGCTCGCGCGGCCGTATCAGCCGACGCTATCGCCGATCGGTTTAGTCACCTCAGTTCGCCGCCGGCTGACCTCAGACGTGTGCTCAAAAACGGCGGGTTCGAGTACCGCCGGGTACGGCTCGCGGCTCCGACGTCCGTATCGACCGGACAGATCGGGCTTATTGGGCCGGCCGCGCGAACAGCCCTC
>NZ_NHPF01000017.1:0-20032 GCF_002252925.1 Halorubrum sp. Ea8 | reverse complement strand
TGCTTAAGTTAACACGACCACGTATATGCACTAAAACGATAGAAAAGGTGTGAATCAAATTAACGTGGCTGACGTAGCGGACCAGTTGGCTGAGGACGGAGAAATGGAAACCGAACTGATGCGTGAGGTCTCGTTCAGTCTCCAAGTGATGCGGTTCGAGCCGGGTGACGAGGATCCGATGCATGCTCACGCTGAAGAGGAAATTTACCTCGTTAACACGGGCGAAGCGACACTCGTGACCGAAGACGAGTCCGTTGAGGTCGCCTCGGGTGATGTTATCCATCTCGGGTCCGGGACAGATCACCAATTTACCGACTTCGACGACGAGTTCACCGTCACGGTGATATACGCGCCCGCAGAGGGCTCTCAAGCGGTATAATGATTGATTGACCTCGCAGCAGGATAGTCACTAACTCCGCCCCTGCCTAACGCTTCCGCCCTGAGCCGTCCCGGACGGCCAGTTCGACTCATCTAACGAACCAACTCCGGTTGCTGACTACAGCCTCTAAATGTTGCACGAGTGTTTTACCAGTCGGTGGATCGTTCGTCGTTCTCCGCGTTACTTCGGTGGGCTATATTTCGTATCAAGACTTTCGTGAACGCGGCATCACGATTGAATGACGGATGACACCACGAGTGCAACTCAACGAGTGGGATACACTGGTTGACGAACTACGTCGATTCGGTCGTGCGGGTGATGTAACGGCTACTGATGATCGGATTCACATCGACATCGGCTCTGCACGTGTCGAATTGTCGCGCGATGGGACGCTCCAGGCTGGGATGCCATTGCACGATTTCACGTACGATGACACCGTTGCGGTTGTCATAGATCACGACGCCGGCACTCTCACAGTTGACACAGATACGGTAAGCTACACATTCAGGCGGCCAAGTGGGTGATGACTACATCCTCTGTATCTCGCACGTCGTTTCTGACACGATGTGGGGGAAAGACTCTGCATTAGTGGTGCGTCTCCTGCCCAAACCGGAATCGACTCAGACCCGATCAACTGCTACGTGTCGTAGGAGCCGTTGCACTGAGAATTCTTCGGGATTCCGGGATACCGAAACGTCCCGCTCGGAGCGTGAGACGCGGGGGCCGCGAACACTCACTCCTCGCTGAGGCCGGCGACCACCACGTACAGGCCGAACGTCGCCATCACCGTTCCCGCCAGCTGCGTGCCTGCGGTCGGGAGGAAGCCGACGTCGGGGTACAGCAGCGGGGCCAGCATGAACCAGCCGCCGAACGCCGTCGTCAGGACCGCGGGCGGGAGGCTCGGCTCCCCCGTCGCCCGGAGCAGCTGGAGGTTCCGCGCCGCGAACACCAGTCCGAGGAGCCCGCTCGAACCGATGCTCCCCGTGAACGCACGGGAGCTATCGACCGCGAGCGGGAGCACCGCGACGCCGGCACACGTGACAGCGCAGATGGCCGTCGACGCCAAGAGGAACCGCGACGGTCGGTGTTGCACACGATTGCGTTGGGTTCGCGTTCAATAATTCTTCCGTCGCGACCACAGTCGGCGGGGTCGGTCTCGGGATATCACCGCCGCAGAGTGGGCGAAGATCGGAACGAAAACAGATTCCGTGTACACCGTCATTGATTGCTGGTTTCACCACTCATATGTGGGCGTGTCGTATCCGTTGGCACATGGCGGGACCGCCGATCCACGAGTTACACTTCGCGGAGGAACCGAGCGTCGACCGAGTCCCCGGCCCGAACTCGCGGCGCCTGCTCGACAGACAGGACACCATCGACAGCAGCGCGGTCGCGTACCCGAACGACATCCCCCTCGCGTTCGAGGAGGGGAAGGGCGCGACCCTCAAGGACGCGGACGGGAACGTGTTCCTCGACTTCTTCGCCGGCATCGGCGTCTACAACGTCGGCCACGCGAACCCGTACGTCAACGAGGGCGTCCACGAGCAGATCGACAAGCTCACCCACACCGTCGACTTCCCGACCGAGCCCCGCCTCGATCTCATCGACAAGCTCGACGAGATCGCGCCCGGGAGTCTCGCCGGCAACAGCCGGTTCGTCTTCGGCGGTCCCACCGGTAGCGACGCCGTCGAGGCGTCGATCAAGCTCGCGAAGTACAACACGGGCGGCAACGGGCTGCTCGCGTTCCGGAACTCCTACCACGGGGCGACGGCCGGCGCGATGAGCATCACGTCGAACAAGAAGTTCAAGAAGCCGTACGCGCCGCTGTTGCCCGACGTGGTCCACGCGCCGTTCCCGTACCCCTTCCGCGAGGGGCGGAGCCCCGAGGAGTCGGTCGACCGCGCGCTCGAAGAGGTCAGGGCGATCGTCGAGGAGCCGTACGGGGGCCTCACGGACCCGGCCGGCATCTTCGTCGAGCCGATACAGGGCGAGGGCGGCGTCGTCGCCCCGCCGGACGGGTTCCTCTCGGGACTCCGCGCGATCGCCGACGAGAACGACCTCCCGCTGATGTTCGACGAGATCCAGGTCGGGATGGGACGCACCGGCGAGTGGTGGGCGTCCGAACACTACGACGTGACGCCTGACGTGATGACGACCGCGAAGGCGCTCGGCGGGAACGGCCAGCCGCTGTCCGGGACGATGTACCACGAGGACCTGGACACGTGGGGACCGGGCGATCACGCGGGCACCTACCGAGGCCACGTCCCCGCGATGGTCGGCGGTCTGCGCGCGATCGAGTACATCGAGTCGCACGACCTGCTCGACCACGCGACGGAGGTCGGCGCGTGGATCCGCGACCGCCTCCGCGACGCCGGCGACGGCGACCCGGGGCTCGGCCAAGTCCGCGGCAAGGGGCTGTTCGTCGGCGCCGAGTTCGTCGACGCGAACGGCGACCCGGACGACGACCGCGTCGAGGCGATCCAGGAGTACTGCTACGAGCACGGCGTGCTCGTCTGGACGGCGGGCCAGTACGGCAACGTCGTCAGGCTGCTGCCGCCGCTGGTCCTGACCCAGCGGCAGGCGGAGGTCGGCACCGAGGTCATCGCCGACGCGATCGAAGCGACCGCGGAGCTGGCGATCGCGGAGTAGTCGGGCTCCGGCAACGTATCGCGTCCCGGTTCCGGTGGAATCGCGCGCGCTCAGAAACGTCGCCCGCGGCCGGGAAGCGACCTCACGCGGGCAGCGCCGAATCGGGCACCGTCCCGTCCTCGTCCCACCCGCGGTGTTCGTAGTACGATTCGATGGCGTCGTCGAGCCCGGGGAGCTCCTCCTCGTACGGGAGCCGGTCGTCGTCGACGTCGAGCCCTCGCTGATTGTTGAAGTGGCGCTCTAAGGTGACGGTCCGAGCGCCCGCGGCGAGCAGCTCCTCGAAGTCGGCGTCGAAGAGGAGCTCGTAGCGCTCCGGCGTCATGAAGTCCCGGGAGAACTTGCAGACGACGCCGCTGTCGTTGAGCGCCATCAGGTTCTCGCGCTCGACGAGCCGCTCCGCCTTCCCCTCGAACCCCGCGGGCTCCATCGCCTCGCCCTCCTCGACGAGGGGGTACTCCACGGAGTAGAACGTCGCGTACATGTGGTCGGCCCCGCGGTTCGCGACCGCGTACGAGAGCGCCTGCCCGTGGAGGAGCCGCCCCTCGTGGGCCGCGAAGTCCATGTTCTTCACCGACCAGTTGCCGACGCCGAGGTCGTCGTGGATCCGGCCGATCCCCTCCGCGAGCCGGTCGCCGACCCCGTCGCGGTGGGCGATCTGCTCGACGAGGTCCCAGATGAGCTCGCGGTTGCCGAACTCGTCCTCGGCGGCGAGGTACGCGGCGATCGTGTTGCCCGCGGAGATGGCGTCGAGCCCGTACTCGTCGCAGAGTCGGTTCGACTCCATCACGTCGACGATGTCGTCGACGCCGGAGTTCGAGCCGAACGCCATCGCCACCTCGAACTCGGGCCCCTCCGTCTCGACGCCGCGGGCCTCGTCGCGGGTCGGGAGCTTGCAGGCGAACGCGCACGCCGAACACGTCCCCTTCTTGTACTTCTTGTCGGCGACGGCGGCGCCGTTGATCCCCTCGACGCCCTCGAAGGAGCGCTCGGAGAAGTAGTACGACGGCAGCCCGTCCATCTCGTTGGCGAGGTCCATCACGGCCACCGTCCCCTGCTCTTTCATGATGTGGTCCTCGGTGGCGGCCTCGCGGTGGACGTCGTTGGCGGTCGCGTCGATCGAGAGCTCGGGCGCCGATTCGCCGCCGAACGTGACGGCCTTGACGTTCTTCGAGCCGAGGACCGCGCCCAACCCGCCGCGGCCGAACGCGCGCTCCTCGGTCGTCATGATCGACGCGAACCGGACCTCGTTCTCGCCCGCGGGCCCGACGGCCGCCGTCCGGTCGCTGGAGATGTCGTGTTCGTCGTCGAGGTAGTCGGCCGTCTCCGAGATGGTCGCCCCGGCGAGCTCCGGCACGGTTTCGAACTCGACGCCGTCGTCGCGCACGTGGACGACGACGAGCTCGTCGCTCGCGCCCGCCAGCTCGATCGCCCCGTACCCCGTCGCCGCGAGGTGACGCGACACGAAGCCGCCGGCGTTCGACGACAGCAGCCCGTCCGTCAGCGGCGAGAGGGCGGTGCAGTTCGTCCGCCCCGTGAAGCTCATCTGGGAGGCCTGCATCGGCCCGGTGGTGAACACGGCGCGGTTCTCGTCGCCCAGCGGATCCGCGTCGAACGGGATCCGCTCGTGCGCGAGCCGCGTCGCCACGCCCCGTCCGCCGATGTATCGCTCCTGAACCCCCGTGATGTCCGTCTCGGACGTCGTCCGCTCGCCGACGTCGATCGACAGCAGCGGCCCGGTACTGTGTAGCATGTGCGACTATCAGTAGACGCGGTACAAAAAACCGACCCAACCCGCCCGAATTGAGGGTTTCACGCCCTCTCGACCGCGCTCACGAGACAGCTCGCGCGGCGTCTCAGCGACGCTTCGGGGCGAATTCGCGGGATTCGCGGGAGATGCGTACACAGTATCTGTTTTTAATGTACACGATAAATTTATACTCCTGCTGTCTGATCTCCTTCGTAGACGTCCTGTTATCATGCCACGGGAACACATCTTCGACGAGGCGGAGTACGAGCGGCGGGTGGCTCGGACGAAAGAGCGGTTGCGCGAGCGCGACCTCGACGCGATCGTCGTCAGCGACCCGGCGAACATGAACTACCTGACCGGCTACGACGGCTGGTCGTTTTACGTCCATCAGGCGGTCGTGGTGACGCCCGACCGCGACGAGCCGATCTGGATCGGTCGGGACATGGACGGCGACGGCGCGCGGGCGACGACGCACCTCGCCGAGGAGAGCGTCCGCGCGTACAGCGACGACCACGTGCAGTCGCCCCAAGACCTCCACCCGATGGACTACGTCGCCGGCGTCCTCGAGGAGCTGGACGTCGCGGACGGCCGTATCGGCTTAGAGATGGACGCCGCTTACTTCACCGCGAAGTCGTACACCCGACTGCAGGGGAACCTCCCGGACGCCGAGTTCGCGGACGCGACGCTGCTCGTCGGCTGGATCCGGGTCAAGAAGTCCGACCAAGAGCTGGAGTACATGCGGCAGGCCGCGCGGATCTCCGAGAACGCGATGCGGGCCGGCCTCGACGCCGTCGGCGAAGGCGTCCCGGAGTACGAGGTCGCCTCCGCCGTCTACCAGCAGCTGATCGACGGGACCGACGAGTACGGCGGCGACTACCCCGCGATCGTCCCGTTGATGCCGTCGGGCGACCACACGGGGACGCCCCACCTCACGTGGACGGACCGGCGGTACGAGGCGGGCGACCCGGTGATCATCGAGCTCTCCGGCTGTCGGCACCGCTACCACTCGCCGCTGGCGCGGACGACGTTCGTCGGCGAGCCGCCGGCCGAACTGCAAGAGACCGCCGATATCGTCGTCGAGGGGATCGAGGCGGCGCTCGACGCGGTCGAGCCCGGCGTCACGTGCGAGAGCGTCGAGCAGGCGTGGCGCACGACGATCGAGCGGTACGGGCTCGAGAAGGAGGACCGCATCGGCTACTCGATGGGGCTCGGCTACCCGCCGGACTGGGGTGAGCACACCGCGAGCATCCGCCCGGGCGACGACACCGTCCTCGAGGAGAACATGACGTTCCACATGATCCCCGGCATCTGGACCGACGAGATCGGCATGGAGATCAGCGAGACGTTCCGCGTCACGTCCACCGGTGCGGAGACGCTGGCCGATTTCCCCCGAGAGCTGTTCACCGCCTGACCGAGATCGAGCGAACGAGGCCGACCACGTCGCACCGACCGTCCCGCGCTGACCACGCCGCATCAACTGTCCCGCGCCGACCACACGAGCCACGCTACGGCCGACACCACTTATGAGCACGACACCCACCGTCGACGACGAAGAAGCAGAGACAGAGTCCGAATCGACCCTCGCGACCGCCCGGAAGCAGCTCCAGCGCGCCGCGACCAACGTCGAGGTCGATCCGGCGATCATCGAACGCCTCAAACACCCGACGCGGGTCCAGCAGGTCTCCGTGCCGCTCGAACGAGAGGAGGGCGGCGTCGACGTCTTCACCGGCTACCGCGCCCAGCACGACGACGTCCGCGGCCCGTACAAGGGCGGGCTCCGGTATCACCCGGAGGTCACCGCCGACGAGTGCACCGGCCTCTCGATGTGGATGACCTGGAAGTGCGCCGTGATGGACCTCCCCTTCGGCGGCGGGAAGGGCGGGATCGCGGTCGATCCCAAATCGCTGACCGACGACGAGCGCGAGCGGCTCACCCGGCGGTTCGCGGAGGAACTGCGCGACGTCGTCGGGCCGACGAAGGACGTTCCCGCGCCCGACATGGGGACCGACGCCCAGACGATGGCGTGGTTCATGGACGCCTACTCGATGCAGCAGGGCGAGACGATCCCGGGCGTCGTCACCGGGAAGCCCCCCGTCATCGGGGGGTCGTACGGCCGCGAGGCGGCGCCCGGCCGGTCGACGGCCATCATCACGCGCGAGGCCGTCGACTACTACGACCGCGAGCTCGCCGACGCGACCGTCGCGGTGCAGGGGTTCGGCTCCGTCGGCGCCAACGCGGCCCGCCTCCTCGACGACTGGGGCGCGACCGTCGTCGCCGTCAGCGACGTGAACGGGGCGATCTACGATCCGGACGGCCTCGACACGCGCGCGGTCCCAACCCACGAGGAGGAGCCCGAAGCGGTGCTCACCCACGAGGCGCCGGAGACGCTGTCGAACGAGGCGGTCCTCGAACTCGACGTGGACGTGCTGATCCCCGCGGCCGTCGGCAACGTGATCACCGCGGGCAACGCCGACGCCGTCGACGCCGACATCGTCGTCGAGGGGGCGAACGGGCCGACGACGTTCGCCGCCGACGCGATCCTCGCCGAGCGCGACGTGGCGGTGATCCCGGACATCCTCGCGAACGCCGGCGGCGTCACGGTGTCGTACTTCGAGTGGCTCCAGGACATCAACCGGCGGACGTGGTCGCTGGAGCGCGTCAACGAGGAGTTAGAAGAACAGATGCTGTCCGCGTGGCGCGACGTGCGCGACGAGGTCGACGCGCGCGACCTGACGTGGCGCGACGCCGCCTACGTGGTCGCGCTGTCCCGGGTCGCCGAGGCGAAGGGTGCGCGCGGGCTCTGGCCCTGACGGGTCGCGGGCGCTGAGGCGCCGCGCCCGGCGCCTGTCACCGCGCGATACGGATCCGCCCGATCAGTCGTCCGCGTCCGGCGTGACGACCGCGTTCTCCAACTCGCCGCCCTCCTCGAGCGTCGCGACGTTGGTCGCGACGATGTCGGCCAACCGGTCCCAGTGCTTTGGCGTGTGGCCGCCCGTGTGCGGAGTGATGAGGCAGTTCTCTAAGTCCCAGAGGACGTGGTCCGACGGGAGCGGCTCGGGGTCGGTGACGTCGAGGGCGGCGCCGCGGATGCCCTCGGTCTGCAGCGCGGACACCAAGGCGTCGGTGTCGACGAGGCCGCCGCGGGCCGCGTTGACGACGACCGCCTCGGGCGGGAGCGTCGCCAGCTCCGCCTCCCCGACCATCCCGCGGGTCAGGTCGTTGAGCGGACACGCGAGCACGACGTAGTCGCTCCGCGCGAACGCCGCGTGGATGTCCTCGTCGTCGAACCCGAGCACCTCGTCGGTGGGGCCGCCCTTCTCCGGCGTGTAGCGGATCCCGATCGTCTCCACCTCGAACCCGGCGAGCCGCTGGACGACCGCCTGTCCGATCGAGCCGAGCCCCACGACGGTGACCGTGCTGTCGGTGAACTCGCGCGACTGGAAGTGGCGCCACTCGCCGTTCGTCTTCCGGCGGAACCCCTCGTGGAGGTCGCGCGCGAAGACGAGCATGTTGGCGATCGACTGCTCGGCGATTCCGGGGGCGTGGATACCCCCCGCGTTCGTCACGCAAACCCCGTGATCGCGGAGCGCGTCGGTCGGGACGTGGTCGGTGCCGGCGAAGGTGCACGCGAACAGCTCAAGTCGGTCGGCGCGCTCGAGGAGGTCGGCGTCGAGCGTGATGCCGGTCGCGACGCGGGCCCGCGGCACGAGGTCGCGCTCCTCGGCGGGCGTCCGCGCGAGCGCGACCGTGCGGTCCGGGAGCCGCTCGCGGAGCGCGTCCGCGTACGACGCCATCGACAGTCCTTCCGTTCCCTCCCGCAGCACGACGACGTCCGGATCGGCGGTCTGGTGTGAACTCATGAGCGGTGGGCGCGTCGGAACGACGCGTTGGCGGATCAACGCGAGGGGGTTTCTTAGCTTTTTGTGTATCCTACGTACACGACAATTGTGTACGATCAACTACTCTTAAGACGGTCGAGTGAGAGAGCCACTCGCATGAACGAACCGATCCGCGATCGGCTCGCCAGCGTCCGCCGACGATTCCACCGCCACCCGGAGCCGGCGTGGCGCGAGTTCCTCACGACGGCGACGCTCGCCGAGGAGATCCGGGCGATCGGCGTCGACGAGCTCGCGATCGGCCCGGACGCGTACGACCCGGCCGACCGCATGGCCGTCCCCGAGGCGGACCTGGGCCCGTGGGTCGAGCGCGCCCGCGGACGCGGCGCGGACCCGGCGCTACTCGACCGCATGACCGGCGGAAACACCGGCGCCGTCGCCGTGCTCGACCGCGGCGACGGGCCCGTAATCGGGCTCCGCGTCGACATCGACGGGCTGTTCATCGAGGAGTCGACCGACCCCGACCACGACCCCGTCGACGAGGGGTTCCGCTCCGAGATCGACGGCACGATGCACGCCTGCGGCCACGACGTCCACATGACGTGGGGGCTCGCGGTCCTCGAAGCCATCGCCGAGAGCGACTTCGCCGGGCGGCTGGTCGTCTTCTTCCAGCCGGCCGAGGAGACCGGGGGCGGCGGTCACCCGATGGCGGAGAGCCGGTTCGCGGACGACCTCGACTACCTGCTCGCGGTCCACGTCGGCCTCGATCACCCGACCGGCGAGGTGGTCGCCGGGATCGAGAAGCCGCTGGCGATGGCGCACTTAGACGCGACGATCGAGGGCACGTCGGCGCACGCGGGGAAGGCGCCGAACGAGGGCGACAACGCGATGCAGGCGATGGGGACGGCGATCGTGAACGCGTACGGGATCGCCCGCCACGCCGACGGGATGACGCGCGTGAACGTCGGGAAGGCGGAGGCCGGCACCGCGAGCAACGTCATCGCCGAGCGCGCTCGGATGGAGGCCGAGGCGCGCGGCGAGACGACCGCGCTGATGGAGTACATGAAACACCGCTTCGAGACCACCGTGCGCGCCGCCGCGGCGATGCACGGCTGTCGCGGGACCGTCGACGTGGTGAGCGAGTCGCCGCGCGCGGACAGCGACCCGGAGCTGCAGGCGCTGGTGACGGACGTGGCCGGGGGGGTCGACGGGATCGACACCGTGCTCCCGGCGGCGGACTTCGGCGCGAGCGAGGACGCGACGTTCCTGATGGAGCGCGTTCAGGAGGCGGACGGGCTCGCCTCGTACCTCATCGTCGGCACGGACCACCCGACGAGCCACCACACCCCGACGTTCGACGTCGACGAGCGGAGCATCGGTCACGGCGTGGACGTGCTCGTCGGCGCGATCCGCGACCTCGAACGGCGACACCCGGTTCCGCGCGCCGAGACGCCCGGAGACGCGCGTCCGACCACCGAATGACCGAGGGCGATCCCGACGACCGCGACTCCATCGGCCGCGACTCCGCCGACAGCGACCCGGACGCCGGGGAGCCGGGCGCGTCGGCGACCGTCACGCGCGGTGACGTCGAGGACGCACGCGACCGACTCGCCGGCGTCGCGCATCGGACGCCGCTCGACACCTCGCGCACCTTCGCCGAGATGAGCGGGGCGGATTCGCTGGGGCTCAAGCTCGAACAGCTCCAGCGGACCGGCTCGTTCAAGATCCGCGGGGCGTACAACGCCATGGCGCGGCTGTCCCCGGCCGAGCGGGAGGCCGGCGTGATCGCCGCTAGCGCCGGCAACCACGCGCAGGGCGTGGCGCTCGCGGGCGATCTCCTCGGGATCGACGCGACGATCGTCGTCCCCGAGGTGACCCCGGCGGCGAAGATCGCGGCGACCCGAGGGTACGGAGCGACCGTGCTCGTCGAGGGCGACATCTACGAGCGATCGTACGAGCACGCCGTGGAGCGCGCCGAGGAGACCGGCGAGACGTTCGTCCACCCCTTCGACGATCCGGCCGTCATCGCGGGTCAGGGGACGGTCGGGCTCGAGCTGCTGGCGCAGTATCCCGAGATGGACGCCGTCGTCGTCTCCATCGGCGGCGGCGGGCTCATCTCGGGGATCGGGACGGCCGTGGCGGCCGCGGACCGGGACGTCCGGGTCGTCGGCGTCCAGCCGGAGGGGGCGGCGCACGCCGAGTCGTCGCTGTAGGCCGGCGAGGTCCGCGCGCTCGACGGCGTCGACACCGTCGCCGAGGGGATCGCCGACACGCGGCTGTCGGAGACCACCCTCGCGGTCGCGAGCGGGGTCGTCGACGAGGTGGTGACCGTCTCCGACCGCGAGATCGCCGCGTCCGTGGCGCTCCTCGCCGAGCGGGAGAAGGCGGTCGCCGAGGGCGCCGGCGCCGCGCCGCTCGCCGCCGCGATATCGGACCGGCTGGACCTGTCAGACTCGAATCCGGCGGTCGTCGTGTCCGGCGGGAACGCGAACCTCACCGACCACGCCGAGCTCGCGCGGACCGGACTCTTCGAACTCGGGCGGTACGCCGAGGCGCGGCTCGCGCTCGCGGCGTGGCCGGCGCGAGTCGGCGAGGTCGTCGAGGCGGTGTCCGCGGAGGGCGCCGAGCTCGACGCCCTCGAACGGACGCGCCGCACGGCGGTCGACCGCCCGAACCGCACCCCCGTGACGATCGGGGTCGAGGGCCGCGACGCCGCCCACCTCGACGCGGTGCTGACGGCGCTCTCGGCGCTCGACGGCGTCTCGGTCGTCGAGCGATCGGTCGTCGAGCGATCGGTCGTCGACGGGAGCTGAGAGGGTGGCGACGGAGACTGGCGGATTCCACCCGAACGGAAAGGTGTCCCGACGGTCGTGCGAGAGACAGAGCGCGTATCGGTCACCTGCTTGGGAGAAGATAAAATAGCGAGCGCTCGAAACCACCAGTATGGCCGTACCACGCCTCGTTTATGACGATGAATGCGGTTTCTGTATGTATATGACTCGGTGGTTATTGCGGTTTGGGACGTTCGATCCTGTCGGGTTCAGCGAACTCACACCGGATCAGAAGGCCCGGCTCCCAGACGAATACGATACCTGCATGCACCTGTTGACCGATGAATCAGTGTATTCCTGTGGTCAAGCTCTCGAGCAGTGCGTTAGCCGCTGTGGGGTCGTCGGTCGATCTATCGTGCGCGCAGTGGGTCTGCTTCCGTATTCGGGATCGATCCGAGAACGCGGCTACCGATTCGTCGCTGATCGCCGATCAGTTTGGGGACGTTTTCGGTCCTGCGAGCACGTCGAGGGGAGTCTTTCTGGTTCCCAATCCAAATAAAAACTGTTCTGCCGCATACGCGCTCTGTCTCTCGCAGGACATTCCTGGCGGAAGGGCGAGAGGTGTACGCCGGATCTGGTCCGTGATACCCGTTACTGACCGAAACGAACCGAATTATTTCTCCAACTGAAGCGTTCACCAACCACCGAACCGCTGGTTCAGCGCCTCAGTTCGCCGCGACGCTCGCGCTGACGGCGTCGATCGCGTCGAGGAAGAGCCCCGTGCCGAGCGCGATCTCGCGTTCGGTCGCGTCGAGCGGGGGAAGGAGTCGGACCGTCTTCTTCCCGCAGCCGAGCGTCAGGAGCCCGCGGTCGAGCGAGGCCTCGACGACCGCCGAGCGCCGCTCCGCCGTGTCGAACTCCACCGCCAGCATCAACCCCTTGCCGCGGACGTCGACGACGGTGTCTGGCGCGTCGTCGCGGAGGAGCTCCCTCGCCTGCCGCCCCCTCCGGGTCGCGTTGTCGAGCAGGTCGTGTTCCTCGATCGCCTCCAGCGTGAACGCCCCCATCATCGAGCCGAGGAGGTCGCCGCCGCCGAACGTCGAGCCGAGGCGGTTCTTCTCCGACGGGAACACCTCCGACCGGGAGATCGTCGCGCCGACGCGCAGCGCCTTCGCGGCCGCGATCACGTCCGGCTCGATGGCGTAGTGGTCCGCCGCCCAGATCTCCCCCGTGCGGCCCATCCCCGACTGGATCTCGTCGACGACGAGCGGGATGTCGTACTCGTCGGTGACGGCCGCGACCTCGTCCATGAACGCCTCGCTGGGGAAGCGGTAGCCGCCGACGCCCTGGATCGGTTCGAGCGTCAGGAAGGCGATCTCCGCGGGGTCGACGTGCCCGCCCTCGGGCGCGAGCATGTTCCGGAGCCGCGAGCCGCCGCCGGCAAAGAAGCCGCAGTCGCAGGTCGCGGCGTCGCAACCGCGGTCAGCGCAGAACGGCACCGTCTCGATGCCGCTGATCTCCGGGTAGTGCCGGGTGTACACGTCCTTCGACTTCGTCAGCGAGAGCGTTCCGAGGGTGCGGCCGTGGAAGCTCCCGTCGAAGGCGACGCCGTACTTCGCCGGCGACCGGTGGTCGTGCGTGATCTTCATCGCGTTTTCCATCGCCTCGGCGCCGGAGTTCGAGAGGAAGACGGTGTCCATCCCGTACTGGCTGGAGACGTCGGTCAGCCGGTCCATGAGGTGGCTCGACCCCGGGAAGTCGGCCTCCTCCGGGCTCGGTCCGGAGCCGAAGTACATGTCCTGGCCGGCGATCTTCATCGGCTCGACGAGGTCGAACTCGCGGAGCTTCGAGAGCACCTTCTCGTTGTTGTAGCCGAGCGGGGCCGCGCCGATGTGACAGGTGAAGTCTAAGAGGACGTTGCCGTCGACGTCGGTGACGAAGGGCCCGTCGGCCTCGCGGGTCACGTCCCAGACGAACTCGTGGGAGTACTCGCTGGGCGCGGAGTGCGACTGGTGGAACTCGACCCAACGCTTCGCGTTCGGGCCGGGGAGCGCGTCCGCGGCGGGTTCAGCCGTATCCCTATCCATACACAGATTATGTATACGCCGTACATTAAAACTTGGTATAAACGAGGGTAAAACGGAACGCGAGCCGTCAGTCGTCGTCGGATCCGGCGGACTCGAACGAGGCCGACCGGGAGTCGCTCTCCTTGGACCCCCCGTACAGCACGGTCTCGTCCTGCAGTAACACCCGACCGTAGTTCGAACTGAACTCTCTGATGAGCGAGAGCATCGCGAGGAAGCAGACGAAGGCGAACGGCGCGCCGGTGATGATGACCGCGTCCTGCAGCGCCCCCGCTCCGCCCGCGCCGCCGATGATCATGAGGATGGCCGCGGTCATCCCGAGCACGACGCCCCAGAAGACCCGGTTGATCGTCGAGGGCCGCGCCTTCCCGCCGGTCGTCATCATCGAGACGGCGAGCGTCGAGGAGTCGGCCGAGGTGATGAAGAACGTCGTCACGAGGATCATGAACGCGATCATGAACACCGTTCCGAAGGGGAAGGCGCTGAAGAGGATGAAGCCCGAGATCTCCGGGGTGAAGTTGTTGATCACGGGAGCGAAGTCGGCAACGCCGGTGTGGTGGTACTGCAGCGCGGTGCCGCCGACGAACGTGAACCACGGGATGGTCGCCGCCGATGTCGCCACGATACCGGTGAACGCGACCTCGCGGACGGTCCGACCCTTGGAGATGCGGGCGATGAACAGGCCCGCGAACGGGGACCAGGAGAGCGCCCAGGCCCAGTAGAACACCGTCCACGCGTTGACCCATCCGGTGCCGCCCTCGGTTCCGACGCCGGCGAAGAGGCTCATCGAGGTGAAGTCGGCGATCATGCCGCCCACCGCCTGCGACCCCAGCGTGAGCAGGAACAGGGTCGGGCCGAGGATGAACGTCGCGAGCATGAGCGCGACGAAGAGGATCATGTTGAAGTTCGACAGCCGCCGGATACCCCTGTCGACTCCGAGCACCATCGAGATCGTGAACAACAGCGTCATCGTGGTCACCACGAGGAGGATACCGACGTTCCCCAAGTCGATCCCCCACTGGTAGTTGAGGCCGGCGATGAACTGGCTTCCGATGAACCCGAGCGACGTCGCCACGCCGCCGATCGTCGCGAAGACCGCGAGGATGTCGATGACCTTCGCGGCCGGGCCGTCGAGGTTGTCAGCGCCGAGGACGGGCGTCAGCGCCGACGAGACGCGCAGCGGCACGTTCTCGTAATTGTACGCGAAGTAGGCGATCGCGAGCCCCATGATCGTGAAGACCGCCAGCTGGGGCAGTGCCCAGTGGAACAGCGTCTGCTGGATCGCGATCGGAACCGCTTCCGCCGTCCCGCCTTCGATGCCGAACAGCGGCGACGGGCTGTCGTAGTAGAACAGCGCCTCGGTCGGTCCCCAGAACACGACGCCGGCCGCGAACCCTGCCGAGTACAGCATCGCGAAGAACGAAAGGAAGCTGTACTCCGGATCCGTGTCTCCCATCTTGATCTTCCCCCACGGACCCACGATCAGGAACAGCAGGAAGACGACGATCAGGAACACGATCACCAGCAGCGCCCAGTTGAGATAGGCGAGAACCTGCGACTGGACGGTCGCGATTCCGCTGGAGACGAACTCTTGATCGATGAAGAACGCCGCGATCACGCCGACCGTCAACAGCGCGCCGAACGCGAAGACGACGGGGTCGATCTCGTCGAGGAACTCCTCGACCATCCCCCGGTCCGCACCGCTCATACGGGGCCACCCCGACGACCGTGACCACTAGTTGGCCCGCGATCCCTCCGCCGGTCGAGTACCATGCCACGTGCTGGCATGGGATGTCGATCGAAGGTATACACAATAAGTGTTTCTCAATGTCCGAAAGTATAACCGTATTATGTAATCCGTATATGTGTTCAACGTATTCTGAAATGAACGGTTGACTCACCGCTATTGGCATATCTATCTGAAATAATTGAACGTTTGAATAGAAAAAGCGCCTCTACCCGAAACACCGGCTGGAATCACGTCGGAATCTGGACGGGGGCATCCCGATCTCCGACGGCCCGGCACGCGGGCGATCCCGGGGCGGGCAGCGAGGTGTCATCGATATCCGTTACCGGCGGAAATCAGTCGGTACGCGGCAGCGGATCATCGGTCGGGTAGCGTGCCGAGGTGGAGAAGGCGGCGGGAGCGAGCGAGTCGCCGACCCGTTCAGTTCGTCAGCTCTTCGAGCGTGCGCTCGTGAGAGGTCGCGCTCTCCGTCAGCTTCTCGGCGAACTCGTCGACGCGGTCTTTGATCTCCTCGCCGGCCTCCTCCGGCGAGAACGATTCCGACATGGTCAGCAGGCGGACGAACGCGCGAAGCTCCTCGTCGGTGAGCTCCGCGAACTCGTCGTTCTCGAGCTTTTCGACCACCTCGTCGACGTCGATCTGGCCGACCGGCTCGACGTTGAACTCCACGTTGACCATGCGGTAGTTCGACCCGGCGAGCCGCTGTTCCGCCTTCCCGACGCCCTCGGAGAGCATGTCCTTGAACGGGGTGTGGTATCCCATCGTGCCGAGATGGAGGAACGCGAGCATGTCGGTGATCCCCTGCGTGTACGCCTCGCGGTCCTCGCCGTCAGGGTCGAACACCGTCTTTCGGTCCCGCTCTTCCAGACACTCGAAGAGGATGCTGAAATCGAGGATCGCGTTCCGGACGCGGCGGCGGATTCGGTTCCGCTTCTGTTTCCGCGAGTGGTCCGTGTAGTCCGTCTTCCGTCCGAGCAGAAAGTCACGGTCGGAGGGCGTGAGGATACCGCGAGGCCGGTCCGACTCGGCCGCCGCCTCCAGCGACTCCGGCACGTCGTTCTGGCTCATGGCGTAAATACCGAGGGCCAGCGGATTAACGGTACTGGTCGTGCCAACGGGTCCCGCCCGTCGACCGATCCGACGCCTCCCGCCGGCGCCCCGTTACGGGCGCCGCCGGGAGAGCTCGACGAACGCGTCCGACAGCAGGTCGACGCCGATCGCGAGGCTCGCCTCGTCGACGTCGAACGTCGGCGTGTGGTGGCTCGTCGGGTGGTCCGTGCCGATGAGCAAGTACGAGGCGAGCCCGTCCGCCTCCTGGACCTGCCGCATCAGGTACGTGGCGTCCTCGCTCACCCCGAACTCCTCGGACGGGATCACGCGCTCGACGCCGTCGACGTCCCACGCGACGTTGCCGACGACCTCCCGGAGCGCCGGGTGGCTGTCGACGCACGGCGACTCGCTGATCACGCGCGGGGCGACGTCGCAGTCGTGGAGCTCGGCAGCGGCGTAGAGGATCCGCTCGAGCTCGGTGCGCGCGTACGTCATCAGCGCGGTCGTCTCGCCGCGGACCTCCGCCTCGATGGTCACTTCCTCGGCGATGACGTTGCTCGCGGAGCCGCCCTCGATCTTGCCGACGTTCACCCGCGTCGCCCCGTCGCGATGGCGCGGGATCCCGTACGCGTTCTGGATCGCGGTCGCGGCGGCCTGCATGGCGTTCGCCCCCTCGTTCGGCGCCTTTCCCGCGTGGGCGCTCGCCCCCTCGAAGGTGGCCGTCAGGTGCGCCATCGCCAAGGGGCTCTCCACGCCGGCGACGATCTCGCCGGTCGGGTGGCCGAGCCCGACGTGGAGCGCGAACAGGTAGTCGACATCGTCGAGGTGGCCGCTCTCGGCCATCGCCTTCCCGCCGCCGGAGATCTCCTCCGCCGGCTGGAAGAACATCTTGAGGGTCCCCTCGAACGCGCTCTCTCTGATCGCCTCGATCGTGCCGAGCGCGATCGCGAGGTGCGCGTCGTGACCGCAGGCGTGCATGTAGCCGTCGTGTTCGGACCGGAACCCCTCCGCCGTCGGCCGGTGGTCGGGGTCCTCGGACTCGTGGATCGAGATCGCGTCGAGGTCGACGCGCAGGCCGATACACGGCCCCTCGCCCTGCGAGAGCGTCGCGACGACGCCCGTGTGGCCGCCCGCGGTGCGCTCGAGGAGGTCGTCGCTGACCCCGGCCCGACGGGCGCGGTCGAGCCACGGGCGGATCTCGTCGTCGTCGGGGACGGCCATCCGTGAGTCGGTCGCGAGGGCGTCGCGGCCGACGGCGACCTCGTCGACGCCGATCCGTTCGAGCTCCTCGACGACGCGCGCGGTCGTCCGGAACTCTCGCCACCCCGGCTCCGGGTGACGGTGGAACGCCCGCCGGAGGTCGCTCAGTCTGGCTCGCGCGTCGTGGGACATCTGTTCGGAGCGAAAGCGGTCAGGCTACTTAAGAATAGTCGATACCTCATCTCTCCGGTCGCCGTCGACGACGTCCGCCGCGAGGGTCGGTCCGCGTCGCCCGCGGCCGACATCGCCCGCGGTTTCGGCCGAGCCGTCGGTCGTCCGCGTCGGCGAGCCGGCGTCGACCGGGCTACAGTTCGACCTCGGTACCGTCGCCCGCCTCGACCGCCCGCCGGTAGACCGCCTCGCCCGCCGCGGCGTCCAGCGTCGCGGACCCGACGCTCACGACCGCCAGCACGCCCTCGGGCGACTCCCTGACGTACCCGTCCGCGAGGGGGACGCCGAGTTCGACCAGGTCGTCGGCGTCGAGGTCGCTCGCGAGGAGGTCGCCGGTCTCGGCGGCCTCGTCGGGCACGTCCGCGAACACCCGCTCGGCGCGGTCGAGCACGCGGGGATCGAGCTCCTGTGTCTCCGCCGTGAACGCGCCGACCGCGACGACGAGGGCCCCCGCGTCGAGCGCGTCGGGCGGGAAGACGGGCTCGGTCGCGGTCGTCGCGGTCACGACCACGTCGGCGCCCGCGACCGCCTCGCCGGGCGTGTCGACCGCGCGCGCCGGGACCCCCTCGTCGCGCAGGTCCGCCGCACACGCCTCTCGCGAGTCGCTCGGCGAGTGGACCCGCACGTCCGACAGCGCCGCGATCGTCGCGATGGCCCGCGTCTGCCAGCGCGCCTGTGCGCCGGCTCCCACGACGCCGAGAGTGAGCCCCTCGCCGTCCGGCTCCGGAGCCAACGCCCGGACCGAGACCGCCCCGATACAGCCGGTTCGGGCGTTCGTGATCGCCGTCCCCGCGATGAACGCCTTCGGGAGACCCGTTCGGGCCTCCGTGAGCACGATCTGCGCGTTGATCGTCGGGAGCCCGCGCTCCGCGTTCCCCTCGTGGACGCCGACGAGCTTCGTCGCGTAGTGGTCCGCCCCGTGGACGTACGCCGGCATCGCGATGCCGGTTCCGAGGGGGTCATCGCCGTCGAGCCCCGCGCCGACCGGGAAATGCGGCCGATGCGGCCGTTCGACCTCGCCGGCGGCCTGCTTGACTAACGCGTCGTCCACCACGTCGACGAGCGACGCCAGGTCGAGGCGGCGGTCGACCGCCTCCGCGGAGAGTGCGAGCACCATGCCCGGATCGTCGCACCACGGCGACTTAGCCCGTTCGTCGGGGGATCCGTTCGGGCCGGCTCGCTCTCCGAGCGACGGCGAGGTCGCGAGGGGAGCCGACCGGCGTCGGAGGTTTATGATCTCGGGGCGCGATCGGGGGGTATGGACACGCTTGTCGTCGGCGGGGGCGTCGTCGGGCTCTCGGCCGCGTACGCGTTGGCCGACCGCGGCGCGGACGTGACCCTCGTCGAGAAGGGGTCGCTCGGGAACGCCAGCACCGCCCGCTCGGCCGGGGGGATCCGGTCGCAGTTCTCTTCGCGCGTGAACGTCGAGCTCTCGCTCGCCAGCAAGGAGGTGTGGGACGCCTTCGAGGAGCGGTTCGGCGTCGACATCGGGCTGCGGAAGACCGGCTACCTGCTCCTGGCTCGGACGGAGGCGGTCGCGGAGCGGTTCCGCGCGAACGTCGACATGCAGTGCTCGCTCGGCGCGGAGAGCGAACTGCTCACGCCGGCGGCGGCGACCGAACGCTGTCCGGGCCTCGACCCGGAGCCGTTCGTCGCGGCCGCGTACAACCCCGACGACGGGTTCGCCGACCCGAACCTCGCCGTCCAGGGATACGCCGCGGCCGCCCGCGAACTGGGCGTCGACGTCCGGACGAAGACCGCCGTCACGGGCCTCCACCGCGAGGGCGACCGCGTCGTCGGCGCGGACGTCCGCGCGGCCGGCGCGACGGACACCGAGCGCCGCGAGGTCGACCGCGTCGTCAACGCCGCGGGCGCGTGGGCCGCGACGGTCGGCGCGATGGCCGGCGTCGACCTCCCGATATCGCCCCGGCGCCGACAGATCGCCGTGGTCGACCCCGCGCCGCCGGTCCCCGAGTCGGTCCCGCTGACGATCGACCTCGAGACGGGCTCGTACTTCCGCCCCGAGCGGGACGGGGCGGCGCTCGTCGGGGGCCACTTCGACGAGGCGGACCCCGCGCGAGACCCCGACGCCTACGACGAGGGGATGGACGTCGAGTGGGCGGCGCGCGCGGTCGAGCACGCCGCCGACTACGCCGAGTACTTCGGCCCCGACACGCGGATCAAGCGCGGCTGGGCCGGGCTGTACGCGGTCACGCCCGATCACCACCCGATCGTCGAGGAGACGCTCCCCGGCCTCGTGACCGTCGCCGGGTTCTCCGGCCACGGCTTCCAACACGCGCCCGCCGCGGGCCGGATCGCCGCCGACCTCGCCGTCGAC
>NZ_NHPF01000066.1:0-7889 GCF_002252925.1 Halorubrum sp. Ea8 | reverse complement strand
ACGCGGTCGCGTTCGCGGTCGGCCTCGCGCTCCGTGATGGCGCCGCGGGCGGTGCCGAGCGGGCTCGTCAGGTCGAGCGAGAAGGGGCGGAGCCGCATCGGTCAGAGCGCGAGGCCGACCGCGAACGCGACCGCGTAGGCCGCGAGGAGCTTTCCGGTCGACTCCAGCGCCGGGTTGAGCGCGTCGCCCGAGGTCTCGGTCAGGACGGTGCGCGCGACGGCGGCCGCGAGCGGGAGCGTGACGAGCGGGAGCAGCACCGCGGGGCCGTCCCCGCGGGCGAGGAACCAGAAGGGGGTGAGGTAGGCGAGCGCGAGCAGCCCGACGTACTGGACGCGCGAGAACCGGTAGCCGAACCGGACCGCGAGGGTGCGCTTGCCGGTCGCCGCGTCCTCCTCCAGGTCGCGGACGTTGTTGACGACGAGGATGTTCGTCGAGAGCGCGGCGATCGGGAGGCTGGCGACGACGGCGGCGAGGGTGACCGTACCCTGGGGAATCCACAGCGGGAACGCCTCGCCGACGAGCGCGGCGGCCTGCACGTAGTAGGTGCCCGTGACGGCGATCACGCCGAAGAAGACGAAGACGAAGAGGTCGCCGAGGCCGTGGTAGCCGAGGGGGTACGGGCCGCCGGTGTAGGCGATCCCGGCGGCGACGGACGCCAGTCCGATCACGAGGATCGGGACGCCGCCGACGGCGACGAGGTAGGTGCCGACGAGGATCGCGGCCGCGAACGTCAGCCACATCGCCCGCTTCACTTCGGCCGGTTCGATGAGGCCGCTGGCGACGACGCGGGTGAACCCCTCGCGGTCGTCCGTGTCGGCCCCCTGGATGGCGTCGTAGTAGTCGTTCGCGAAGTTGGTGCCGACCTGGATCAGCGCCGCGCCGACGAACGCCGCGAGCGCCGGGAGCGGGGCGAACGCGCCCGTTCGGAGGGCGAGCCCGACGCCGACGATCACGGGCGCCGCCGCCGCGGGCAGCGTCTGCGGCCGCGCGGCGATCACCCACGCCCGCCGCCGCGACACCTCGGTACTCATTGGCAGCGATACGCGCGTGGCGTCCCTTAACCTTGCCATCCCGGATCGATCCGGCGGGGTCGTCCGGGACACCCACAGCTATGCCGGTCGGCGGCGAGGCCCCGGCATGGCCCGCGTACCATACGTCGACGCGTCGGACGTGCCCGAGGAGTACGAGGAGCTGCTGGAGTCGTCGCTCCAGGGGAAACCGCTCCACGTCTATCGGTCGCTCGGCAACAACCCGGAGGTGCTCGCCGGACTGCGCTCGTTCCTCGGCTCGCTGTGGACCGACAGCGGCCTCTCGGACCGGGACCGCGAGCTCGTCATCCTCGCCGCCGCGAGCGAGACGCGCAACCGCTACGAGTGGCACCAGCACGTCAACATCGCCCGCGGCGTCGGGATCGGCGACGACGTCATCGCCGGGATCGGAACCGACGACCTGACCGACCTCGACGCCGACGAGACGACGCTGGTCGAGTACGCGGTCGCGGTCGTCCGCCGCGAGGTCGACGCGATCGCCCACGGCGAGGTCGCCGCCGCGTACGACGACGAGACCGTGGTCGGCATCGCCGCGCTCGCGCAGGGGTACGCCGGGCTCGGCGGGATGATCGAGGCGTTCGACCTCGAACTGGAGCCGGGCGACGAGTTCCACGGCTGGGACCCGCGGTAGGCGGCGCCGCGCGGTGCCGAGCCCCGGTCCCGACGACCGACAGATACGACAGGGACCGGCCCCTACCGGTGGTATGAGCGACACGACGGCCGACGGGGAGGCCGGAGCGGAGTCGACCGAGGGCGAGTCCAGCGAGGCCGAAGCGAACGGGATCGCGGCGCGCTACGAGGAGACCGACGGCGAGCGGCTGCTCACGTTCTCCGCCGACGGCGCCGAGGCGACCGTCGCGCAGAACGTCGACGGCTACGCGATGCTGAAGGTTCGCCCGGGGCCGAACGGCGACGAGCTGGAGCGGTACTACGGGTTCGACATGGCGCTGGACCACGCCGCGGAGCTGCTCGGCGTCGCCGTCAACGACCTGCCGGTCCCCGACGCCGCCGCCGACATGGGGATGTGACGCGGGGGAGTCTCGATAGCGCGTTCAGTAATTGGTTATAAACGGTATGCGGCGGCGCGCTCCGGTGAGCGCCCCACCGGGCGCGAACCGAGCGCGAGGGAGGCGGCGGGCCGGCGCGGCTCCGCCCGCGCCGGGCCGGCCGCCGAGGCTGGGGAGGCGTGAGGTGCGGTCGCTGTGCGGGTGGACTCAAAGGGGCAGCCGCGAGGAGCACGCAGGCGACGCAAGTACCGCAAGGAGCGAACGAAGTGAGTGACTGAGGAACGCAGCGAGCGTGCGTGCTCCTCGCGGCCGGGGCTTTAGAGGTAGTCACCGGCTATCCGGAATTAATCACTTATAAGCGAGCGGCTGGGGCTTCGGAAGCGTTCTCAGCCGACCACGGGTTGGATATTTATAAGCCGGCGACCGAGGCGACCCGATTTATCCCTCCCTCGACTATCTCCGCTCCGACGACTACCTTTTAAATCAATTATTCGCTCACTTCGACCGTGACCTCGTCGCGCTCGACGGCGAGCTTGAACGTCGGCACGGTCCGGTAGACGACCTCGACGACGTTCTTCCGTTCGAGCGTTCGGAGCGCGCGCCGCACCTCGTCGACCTCCGGGTCGACGTCGAACGCCTCCCGAACCGCGTTGAGCACGCTGACGACCGACTGCGAGCGCTCGTCGGGATCGGCCACCACCTCGAACACCTGCACCACAAGCTCCGGGACGCGGATCGTCTCCGGCGCGCCGCCCCTCGCGACCGCGTCCGCCTCGATCCCGGGCTCGACGTCGACGAGGTCGTTCGCCTCGGCGGTCGATCGGATCAGGCTGTCGTCGTCGCGGTAGTAGTACTCCTCGAGGTGGTTCTGCAGGTACTGGTGCACCTCGCTGCCGCTGTCGAGCTCCCACGCGTCCTGCAGCTCGCCGTTCTTCGTCGGCTGGAGCCGGACGATGTCGGCGAGCCGGCTCCGCTCCTCGTCGGTCAGCGCCATACAGTCACCTTCACCGGGGCAGGTATGGACGTTCCGGATCGCAGTCCGGGACGGGGAGCGGGGTCAGTCGACTCGTTCAGGAGGCCGTGAATTCGGTCAGGAGGCCGTCGACTCGCCGTCGGACGCGTCCGCGTCCCCGTCGGCGGCTTCGTCCGTGACCTCGTCCGCGGTCTCGTCAGCGTTCCATCGGTCTTCGGCCCAGTGCGTGTGCGAATCGGTCGGGTCGCCCTCGGACGTCGCGGCCTCGGACCCGGCGGCGTCGGCGTCGCCAGCGCTCCTCTCAGACGCGTCCGCGCCGGCGTCCCCGACCGCGCCGGGCGATTCCGGTCCCGTCACGCGGTCGGCGACGAGCTCGGAGAGCGGGTCGACGGTCACCGTCAGCCGCGCCACGGCGAAGACGAGCGGGACGAACGACGCGATCAGGAACGCGGCGTCGTACGCCCACGCGAACCCGTCGATCAGCGGGACGATCGCGCCGGCGAGTCCGCGGTGCGCGACCAGCACGGCGGCGAGCACGACGAGCCAGTAGGCCATCGCGCCGCCGTTCTCGGCGATGTGTTCGACGCGCTCCGCGGCGTCGGTCCGGTGGAGGGCGGCGCGCGTCAGCGAGGCGACTTTCGGCGCGGCGTACGCGAGGAGGGCGACGACCGCGACCGTCACCACGGCGCTGGCGACCGCGGCGAACGTGACCGGCGTCAGCGGAACGAGTCGACCGACGCCCGGGAGCAGCGTGAACAGGGACAGCACGCCCACCAGCGCGAGCGCCGCGATGGCGATCCGAGAGGCCGAGCGAACGGCGTCGCGATCGAACGCGTCCGTCGTCGATTCGGTTTCGGTCATGATGCGCTCGGGAGGAGGGGCGGGAGGCACATAACCGGGCGAGACGCTCAACGCGGTTTTACGCGAGTTAAGAGTCGCAGTCGGAGTCCGCTATTCGGCGGCTTCGACCGCGCTCGCGGCGCGTATCACCGTCTCCTCGTCGAACTTCTGGCCGACGATCTGGAGGCCGACCGGGAGCCCGTCGGCCTCGCCGGCCGGCACCGAGACCGCCGGGAGGTTCGCGAGGTTGACCGGCGTCGTGTTCGCGTCCGCGAGGTACATCCGCAGCGGGTCGTCGAGGCTCTCGCCGAGCTCGAAGGGGAGCACCGGCATCGTCGGCGACGCGATCACGTCGACGTCGTCGAACGCCGCCTCGAAGTCCTGCCGGACCCACGCGCGAGCGTCCTGCGCCTTCTCGTAGTACTTGTCGTGGTAGCCCGCCGAGAGCGCGTACGTGCCGAGGAGGATCCGGCGTTTGACCTCCGCGCCGAACCCCTCCTCGCGCGTCTCCGCGAACGACTCGTTCCAGTTGCCGTCCGACTCGGCGCGGTTCCCGTACCGCACGCCGTCGAAGCGCGCGAGGTTCGAGGACGCCTCCGCCATCGCGATCACGTAGTACGCCTGCACCGCGTGCTCGACCGACGGCAGCGAGATCTCGGTCGTCTCCGCCCCCCGGGCTTCGAGGTCCGCGATCGCGGCCTCGACCGTCTCGACGACGCGCTCGTCGGCGCCCTCGAACAGCTCCGTCGGGATCCCGACCGTGAGCCCGTCGACGTCGCCGTCGGCGGCCGCGGCGTAGCTCGCGTCCGGGTCGGCGCCCTCGACGTCGGCGAGGTCGCGGGTCGTGCCGTCGTTCGGGTCCGGCCCGGCGATGACGTCGAGCGCGGCGGCCGCCTCTTCGACCGTGCCCGCGATCGGGCCGATCTGTTCGAGGGAGTTCGCGTACGCGACGAGGCCGTACCGCGAGACGAGCCCGTACGTCGGCTTGATCCCGACGACGCCGCAGAACGCCGCCGGACAGCGCACGGACCCGCCGGTGTCGGAGCCGAGCGCGAGGTCGGCCTCGCCCGCGGCGACCGCCGCCGCCGACCCGCCAGAGGAACCGCCGGGGACGCGCTCCGGGTCCGCGGGGTTCCGCGTGGGGCCGAACGCCGACGTCTCCGTCGTCGTCCCCATCCCGAACTCGTCCATGTTCGCCTTCCCGACGACCGTCGCGCCGGCGGCCGTCAGCCGGTCGACGACGGTCGCGGAGTACGGCGGGACGTAGTCGGCGAGCATCTCGGAGCCGCAGGTCGTTCGGACCCCCTCGGTGGAGATGTTGTCCTTGACCGCGACGGTCGCGTCCGCGAGCGGCCCCTCGGCGTCGGCGTCGCCCTCGATCGTCGCCTCGGTGATGAAGGCGTTGTAGTCCGCCGCCATCTACGACACCTTCGGGCCGACGAAGTAGCCGTCCTCGGTCTCTTCGGCGTTCGACAGCGCCTCCTCTTGGGAGAGCCCCGTCTCGACCTCGTCGGGGCGCATCACGTTGACGAGCTCCTCCTCGCGCTCGGTCTCGGGGACCTCGTCGAGGGCCTCGAAGTAGTCGAGGATGTCGCCGAACTGGGCGGCGAACGCCTCGACTTCCTCGTCGGCGAGGCGAACCCGGGCCAGCTCCGCGACGTGGCGGACCTCCTCGGCGTCGACGGCGGCCGCGTCATCCGTCGACTCGGACGTATCGCTCATACGTCGAGGTGTCCCGGACCGGGAGTAAGGGTTTCGGAACGTCGCATCGGCGACGTTCGACTCGGCGAAGCCGGGACCCGCGCGGTCACTCGCCCTCGTCGGCCCGGACGGTCACCACCGGCTGGTCCGCCATCCGTACCACCTTCTCCGCGACGCTGCCGAGCAGGTAGCGCTCGACGCCGGTCCGACCGTGGGTCCCCATCACCACGAGGTCGACGTCGTTCTCGTCGGCGTACCGCAGGATCGCCGAGTGGGGAGTCCCCATCTCGACGGCGGTCCGCAGGTCGATCCCGTCGAGGGAGTCGGACGGGCCCTCCATGAGCTCTTTCGCGTGGGCCGCGAGCTCGTCTTCGATCTCGTCGGTATCGGCTTCGCCCTCGTGTCTGCCGATGTACCCCTCGTCCGGCGAGCGACCGCTCATCGCCTGGCTCTCCTCCTCTTGGAACGCCCCGCTCAGGCCCAGCCCGCCCTCGCGGGTGTCGACGACGTGCAACACGTGCACGGTCGCGTCGAACGCAGACGCGATCTCTCGGACGTGCGCTGCCGCCGCCTCCGAACCGGCGCTCCCGTCAGTCGGGTACAGTATGTTGTCGTACATCTTACCACCGAGTTGAAACTTCGGGGAGCAGTGGTAAAAACGCACCGCAGATTCGCGCTATCGGCCGATCCGCCCTCCCACGCGCTGAACGCCGGGAGCAGATCCGCTTTCACGTGCGGTGAACACCGGGAGCCGCACCGCGAAATCGGCCGGCGGACGGGCCGGGAGTCGCCCGCGTTTACAACAGGTCGTTCGAGACGAGCCGATCGACCGCCTCGCGCAGGCGCTCCTCGCTGGCGGCGTAAGAGATCCGCGCGTGTCCGGGGGCGTTGAACGCGCTGCCCGGCACGCACGCGACCGACGCCTCCTCGATGGCGGCCTCGCACCACGCCTGGTCGTCGTCGTCGACGGGGAGCATCATGTAGAAGGCGCCGTCGCCGACGTCCACGTCGACCCCGTGCTCGTCGAACAGGTCGACGAGGAGGTCGCGGCGGTCGGCGAACGCCCGCCGCATCTCCTCGACGGACTCGTCGGCGTTCTCCAGCGCCTCGACGCCGGCACGCTGGACGAAGTTCGTCGCGCAGGAGACGGAGTGGGAGTGGAGCTTGCCGGCCTGCCCGACGAACTCCTCGGTCGCGTGGAGGTAGCCCAGCCGCCAGCCGGTCATCGAGAACGCCTTCGAGAAGCCGTTGATCGTTATCGTGCGGTCGGCCATCCCGTCGAGGCTCGCCAGCGAGACGTGCTCGGCGTCGTAGATGATGCGCTCGTAGATCTCGTCGGAGATCACGGCGATGTCGTGTTCGACGGCCAGGTCCCGGACGCCCTCCAGGGCGGCCTCGGAGAAGACCGCGCCCGTGGGGTTCGACGGGGAGTTGACGACGAGCAGCTCGGTGTCGTCGGAGACCGCCTCGGCGAGGTCGTCGAGCGCGGGTTCGAGCTGGAAGCCGTGGGAAGCGAGGTCGACGCGGGAGAGGTCGCCGCCGGCGAGCTTCGCCATCGCCTCGTAGGAGACCCACGCGGGGTCCAGCAGGACGACCTCGTCGCCGTCGTCGATCAGGGTCTGGAACGTCTCGTACAGCGCCTGCTTGCCGCCGGGCGTGACGATCACCTCGTCGGCGTCGGCGTCGATGCCGGTGCCGCGGAGCTTCGCCGCGATCGCCTCCCGGAGCTCCGGGATCCCGTTCGAGGAGGTGTAGCCCGTGTGGCCGGCGTCGAGGGCGTCCTTGCCGGCCTCGACGACGTTCGCGGGGGTGTCGAAGTCGGGCTCGCCGACCGAGAGGTCGACGATGTCGGCCCCTTCGGCCTCCTTTTCAGCCGCCAGGTTCGATATCGCCAGCGTCGCGCTGGGCTCTACGCGTCCGATCCGGTCCGAGAAGTCGTATGCTTCGCTCATTGTCGTGTGTTCCGTCGGGGGTCGTCTCCGGCGCTCATTCGAGCTCCGTCGCGAGGTCGATCGCGGCCTCGGCCGCCTCCGCGCCCTTATCGATGCGCTCGCGCGCCTCCGCGCCGGACATCCCCGGGCCGCTCACGCCGAACGTGACGGGGGTGTCGCGGTCGAGGCTCACTCGCGTGAGCTGCTCGGCGGTCGCGCTCGCGATGACGTGGTCGTGGTCGGTGTCGCCGGTGACGATGGCGCCGATAACCGCCACGGCGTCGACGTCGTCCCGGCGCGCGAGCCGGTCGACGGCCAGCGGGCTGTCGTACGCGCCCGGCACGCTCAGTTCGTCGACGACGACGGCGTCGCGGTCGGCGGCCGCCTC